>SLAE01000006.1 GCA_007127015.1 Desulfonatronospira sp.
AGTCCATGGCCAGGGCCGTGGCCGAAGGTGCGGAACAGGTAGAGGGCGTACAGGTCCAGCTTCGAAGGGTTCCTGAGACCCTGAGCGATGAGATTCTGAAGAAAATGGGAGCTCTTGAGGCTCAGGAAGAAATGAAGGATATTCCTCTCTGTACTGTTGATGAACTTCCGGAAGCCTCGGGAATAATTTTCGGCACACCAACCCGGTTTGGAAATATGTGTGGTCAAATGCGCCAGTTTCTGGATGCCACCGGCAAACACTGGGCAAGCGGAGCATTGATCGGCAAAGTGGGAAGCGTGTTCGTCAGCAGCGCCACCCAGCATGGCGGGCAGGAGTCGACCATTTTAAGCTTTCATACCACTCTTTTGCATCAGGGTATGGTTGTGGTTGGCCTGCCATATTCTTTTCAGGGCCAGATGCGTATTGACGAGATATCGGGTGGTTCTCCTTATGGCGCATCAACCATTGCCGGAGGGGAGGGGGAAAGGTTGCCCTCGGATAACGAGCTCGAAGCGGCCAGGTTTCAGGGCCGTCATGTGGCTTCGATTGCAGCTAAGCTATTTTGAAAACTTGAATATATACCAGCCGGATTTACATACCACTTTCTTCAAGGGTGTTCATCAGGCTTATGGTCAGGGATAAAAAATCGGCTTCAGTGAGTATGCCGACCAGCCTTCCGTTCTCGAGAACAGGAAGACAGCCGTATTTATGTTCCAGGAGAATCGCTGCCGCTTCCTTCAAGCTTGTTTCTGAAGTGACAGTCGTAATTTTTGTGTTCATTATTTCACGCACTGGAATGCCCAGATCCAGCTCTTCCATGGTCTGCATGTCCACATCCGCGAGTCTGGAAACTGTAGCAGAGAGGATGTCCCGGTGTGTGAGCAGGCCGACAAAATTCTTATCCGCGTTGATAATCGGAATGTGTCTGATGCGGGCCAGATTCATGAGCGATTTGGCCAGAGCCAGATTATCGTTTTCCTGCAGTGTAAAAAGGTCCCAGGTCATAAGATCCTTAACTTGTAGCATGTTTTTTTCCTTGTTTAATTATTTGTCTGATTATTTTCTTGGCGAAAAAACCTGTTTCTGCTGAATTTTTGGTAAATTTCTTCTCTTTAAAAACTATAGACAACGCTGATTTGTTTGTTGTTTTCCTGATTCCTGAACCCGATCCAGCATCAGGACATATGTACTTTTGCGGATGGCATCGAATATCTTTTAACAATTGAATTTTTTATAATCAGTGCTGATTTTCTACACGGATAACCAGGCTCAAGTCAAATCTTTTACTTTTCAGCATCAGGTCATTCTGAAAGGGAGACTGATGTCATTATGTTATTTCTTCAAACCGTAAAAACTGCCGGAGCGCATTAAAGTTATAAATGTTAACCGCTTCTCTTTTGATTAACGGAAACAGCGAAAATGGAAGGCCTTACTCAACTCAAGCGTTAAACCTTAACATGATACATTACAGATCAGGATGAAAATTGAGCATTGACCCAAGAAGAATACGGGAAAGGATGGTCCGGGATCAGATCGAAGCCAGGGGCATCAGAGATGAAGAAGTACTGAGAGTCATGCGCAAGGTTCCAAGGCACCTTTTTGTGGATGAAGCCCTGCAGTCTCAGGCTTACGCTGATCATCCCCTGCCCATAGGCCATGGTCAAACCATATCCCAGCCTTACATAGTGGCTATGATGACTTCAATTTTAAAAGTAAGCCCCGGGATGAAGGTGCTGGAGATAGGCACTGGATCAGGATATCAGGCCGCGATTCTTGCTGAAATGGGAGCAGAAGTATATACTGTTGAGCGGATTAGGACCTTATACCAAAGCGCAAGGCAACGTTTCTCCAAATTAAAGTACTTTCGCGTCAAGACCAAGCTTGATGACGGCACAATGGGCTGGCCGGAACACGCTCCTTATGAGCGCATCCTGGTTACGGCAGGGGGGCCTGATGTTCCTGAAACCCTTGTCGAACAGCTGAGCGATCCTGGTATCATGGTCATTCCAGTAGGAGAAGGCCGAAGATTTCAGCAGCTTCTGCGGTTGACCAAGGAGAGGGGAAACGTCAACAGGGAAAAGATGGGAAGTGTGGCTTTTGTGGATTTGATCGGAAAGTTTGGCTGGTAATAAGGATACCTGTCTTGCAGATATTTCAGAGATGGATGGGCATGTTATGGGACCTTTCAGCCCGCAAGGGGGCGGAAAAGGTACTTATGCTTGTTGCCTTTACAGAGTCCATTTTTTTCCCTGTTCCCCAGGATCTTCTGCTCATACCCATGGGTCTGGCCCAGAGAAAAAAAGTCTTCAGACTGGCTACAATCTGTCTGATCTTTTCTGTGCTGGGTGGAATAACCGGATATATTATCGGACTGTTTTTCATGGAACTGCTGGGTATGGCCATCATCGGGTTTTACGGGCTGATGGATCAGTACGAGACCATAAAAGTCTGGTATGATCGATACGATGCCTGGGCGGTGGCTGTCGCGGGAGTCAGTCCCGTTCCCTATAAGGTCTGCACTTTGACGGCAGGCGCGTTTAAAATCAATCTGGCGGTGTTCATAATTGCTTCGGTGATCAGCAGAGGAGCCAGGTTTTATCTGATTGCCGCTCTTATTTACTGGCAGGGAGAAAGAGCAAGGCTTTTTCTGGAAAAGAGAATGGACAAATTTATTATTCTCGTTTTGATCATGGTGCTGGCGGGTTTTGTTCTGTTACGATTTATTTAACATTGTTCGCCCGGTATCTTCTTTCAACATTACGCTGAAACACCGGAGGCGGGTCAAAACTTTGCATGAGTCAAATCCAACTGTCAAGGGAGTCTTTATAATGACTGCTGAAAAAAAATCATGTCCTTCCTGTCCAGGCGGAAAAAAGAAAGGCGAAGAAAAGGTTAAAAGTCCATCGCGTATCCTTCAGGACGAACTGATCTTCTCCACACTTGGCAGGATCAAGTACAAGCTGTTTATCATGAGCGGCAAGGGCGGAGTGGGAAAAAGCTCCATAGCGGTAAACCTTGCGGTCGCTCTGGCCAATGAAGGAAACAAAGTCGGTCTTCTGGATGTTGATATCCACGGTCCGAGTGTGCCGCATCTTCTGGGAATAAAGGGACTTTTAGAGCCAGGCCGGGGCAGCCTCATCGAACCCAAGCGGTACAGCGAGAATCTCTCGGTGATGTCCATAGAGTCTCTGCTTAAGGATCCGGATCAGGCCATAATGTGGAAAGGTCCCATGAAGACTTCGGCCATCAGGAAGTTTGTGGCTGATGTTAACTGGGGCAACCTTGACTATCTGGTCATAGATTCTCCTCCCGGGACAGGAGATGAACCCATGACGGTGTTGAAGACCATACCCGATGCGTTATGCCTGGTGGTCACCACTCCTCAGGAGATTTCACTGGCAGATGTTCGTAAGGCTATAAATTTTCTGCAGTACGCCAAGGCCAACATTCTGGGGCTGGTGGAAAATATGAGCGGACTTGTCTGCCCGCATTGCCGGGAAGGTATTTCACTGTTTAAAGAAGGCGGTGGAAAAGATCTGGCTTATAAGTTCGGCATCGAATTTCTGGGTGCCATTCCGCTGGATCCCGCAAGTGTGGCAGCAGAAGATCAGGGCGTGCCAGTAGTTATGACCAAAAACCCTTCTCCTGCAAAGCAGGCCCTTGAGGAGCTCGCCAGAAAGGTTGAACAGGCAGCTTTGAACAGCCTTGAATCTGTTGCCACGGCACATAAATCCTGACTTAAGCAGCAAAAATTCCCTCCGGCTGGTTCCCTTGTTGCGTGAAATCCTGCATCTACTTTTTATCCTGCCTGCTAAAGCACATTGAAAGCTTCACATAAAAATAAAGCAGGTGCCGGATGCTGAAGATCAGGCTGAAAATTAACTAGTTTTCATCCGGAAACGGTTCTTTTTCCCTCTGGCGGCGTCAATCTGCACAATTATTCGTCAACGTATTAAGATACGCCTCCTCATAATTGCTTGATTTCCTTGCCAAAAGAAAAAACTCCTCG
>SLAE01000064.1 GCA_007127015.1 Desulfonatronospira sp.
ACATCCGGGTGTACCTCCATATACACCAGGTTGTCTCTGATTCCGATCTTGACCGGCTCATATATGATCTCAACTCTAGTGCCTGTTTCAACCTCTTTGAAGAATTGACTGATATGCTCAGGATAAAGCCTTATACAGCCCCGGCTGACCATGCTCCCCACTCCCCAGGGATAATTGGTCCCATGTATTCCCATATGTTCTTTGGAAAGTCCGATCCAGTAACCACCCAGGGGGTTATTCTCCCCGGGAGGGATAACTCCGCGGCCATACTTCTCTCTGGCACTGGGCGGTACAGTCCAGGAAGGATCCTCCACCATCTCAGTTACCAGAGCATCCCCAACAGGAGTCACCGTGCTGTCGCGGCCGATCCCCACCGGATACGACTTGACCAGTCCAATCTCTTTGAAAAACCGGTACAGACGCATTTCCGGAATATTTATGACCACCTCCTCATGCTTTGCAGGCGGCAGAATCCATTTGCCCGGGATTTCGATCATCTGTCCCTTTTCCGGAAGCCATGGATCGATTTCCGGATGATACCGCACCAGCTCCTTGTATCCCAGCCCATACTTCCTGGCGATCTGCAGAAACGTCTCACCTTCCTCCACTTCATGCGATTGAAGGTAGCCGATTAAAGGCATCAAAGCTTTTCCGCCCTCTGCGTCTTCATGAATGGCATAGGGATATGCCGCGGCATAAACATTCGCTTTTCCCGCACTTAGAGAAAGACATAGGAGAATCGGCAGCAGGAATAAAAAAACTCGGTTCATTAAAAAAGCTGACAAATGTGCTTCTTTTGCTGTGTGTTTAATGCCGTTTAGCATCCGGTTCGATCACTTCTAAGAATTTTTCTATAAATTTTGCGCAGTTTGTCAATAATCAGCAAAAGAAGGCCTGAGTGACAAGTCCTTACATAAGCGTAATTGCGGAATCAAAGCACAGAGGAATTTGTATCAGGGGTTTTCCAGCACGCAATGTGTCTGGAAAATAAGAAAAGATAGGATGTCAAGCAGGATGCGGATTTATAAGGTTTATAAATTTTTTCACCAGCTCAGGGTCGAATTGTGTTCCGGCACATTGCTTAAGTTCCTCAACCGCCTCCTTATGACTCTTGACACTGCGGTACGGCCGGTGATTTGTCATGGCTTCATAGGCATCGACAATGGCCAGGATTCTACACTCGATCGGGATCTTATCGCCTTCCAGACCCAGGGGGTAGCCTTTTCCGTCCCACTGTTCATGATGCTTAAGGATCAGATCAGCAATATCCGCAAGGTCGGTACTGGATTTAGCAATAATGTATCCCTTTTCTGAGTGACTGTACATGATTTCGCGTTCCCCGTCAGTCAGCTGACCTGTCTTGAACAGGACATGATCCGGGATGCCCACTTTGCCCAGATCATGGAGCTGGGCAAGAAGGGCCAGATCCGAGATCTGCTTGTCGGACAAACCCGCAGTTTCCCCGAGCCGGCGACATAAGTCCTCCAGTCTCTGACCATGGCCATGGGTCATGAAATCGCGTTCCCTGAGAGCGGCCAGAATGGTTCTCATAATCTGGGACCGGGCTGTTACATCTTTGTTCAGCTTGTCCCGGTACATCAGATCATCGGCTTCCTTGAACACGGCAAAAAGATCCCGGTCTGCATCCTCGGCTACACTCATGCCTGCTGAAATGCTGAGCGGGAGCTGGGATCCAGCTTTTTTACGGTTGTAGATTTCTATAGCCGGTTTGATCCTCTGGATCACCTTTTTCGCGGTCTGAACATCAGTCCTGGGCAAAATGACCGTGAATTCATCTCCACCGGTTCTGGCCAGAATGTCAGTGCTTCGAAATATCTCCTGCAGCAATTTGGCACATTTTTTCAGGACCATATCGCCTTGCTGGTGACCGAACATATCGTTGACCATCTTCAGTCCGTCCACGTCAACACAGACAACGGCTATGGGGTATTCCCTGCTTGCCTGCAAACGTTTCAGCTCATTTTCAAAATAGGTTCTGTTGTAAAGACTGGTAAGGCTGTCGTGGAAGCTCATGTACCGGAATTTTTGTTCCGTCCTGCTTCTTTCAAGCGCATTTGTCAGGATAACGACAATGATTTGCAGGAAAGAAATTGTTTCTTCGTTCCAGGCTTTCTTCTCCCTTACAGAATCAAAACCGAAGAAACCAATTAAACCCTGTGTGCTGATCAAGGGAATATTTAATAGAGACTTAATTCCCTGCCTTTGAAATTCTTCCCTTTCCGCATCTGCTTCAGGCGGCAGGCTGCTCGTGTCGTCAAGGTGGACATAATCATGATTTCGAATCTTTTCCATCCACCAGGACAGGCTTTTTACAGTCTTATTTTGGGTATCAGCCATATGTGACTCGATACCTCCGGCACACCATTCATGAGTCTTGCTCATACTCTTTCCATCCGCAGAAAACTGGAAAAGATAGCAGCGGTCTACATTAAAGAAGCTGCCTATTCGACTTATTGTATAATTGACTGCCTCATCAGTTTCTTCCGATGACATGTTCAGGAGTCTGGTTGACAGCTCTGATACCAGCTTCTCAAACCGGAGACGGTAGTCAAGTTGCATCTCAGCCTGTTTCTTTGCGGTAATGTCGCGAAGAATTCCAACCGCATGCCATTTTCCCTGTAACAAGACAGCGGACATGGAAATTGAGACCGGAAATTCGCTGCCATCTTTACGAAGAGCGAAAAATTCAAGAGTCTTTCCTACGGCATTGCCCTGACCAGTTTTTTGAAATTCCGGAAAGGCTTTAGAGTAAGCCTCGTAATATCTCCCGGGCGACAGAAGACGGTGCAGATTTTTTCCCATGACTTCTTCAGCTGAATATCCGAAAATTGTTTCAGCCATAGGATTCCAGTAAAAGATTTCACCTTCAGGTCCCATCATTACGATAGCATCCTGAGCCGAGTCAGTTATAGCCTGCATTTTTGCCTGACTCTCGCGCAGTGACTCCTCCACGCGCTTGCGTTCGGTGATGTCCAGCAATGAGGCAACTGATTTGTCCGTACCTGGAATAAGATCTATGTACAGGAAAATATTCCTGATATTTTTTTCTTTATCTACAAATCTGAATTCATATTCATTTAAAGCCTTTTTATTGTAATTATTTCTTAATTCTTGCTGCCGGAACATTCTTTCAAGGTCTTCAGGAACAACAAACTCCATCCAGTTCTTTTTGTTCTCAATCTCATTTAATGCATATCCGGCAAGCTCTGCAAAACGTGTGTTTGCCAGGGAGATGGTTCCGTTTTTTTCCAGGATACATATAGCTGTACCGGTATTTTCGAAAATCACCCGGTATTTTTCTTCGTTTTTACGCAGCGCCTCTTCATTTTGCTTAAACCAGGTGATATCCGAAACAAAACCCTGATAGTGGATGATCCTGCCTCTTTCGTCCCTGATCGCTCGTATATTTATGCAGGACCAGAACGCTGATCCGTCCCTTCTGAGAAGAAGGCTTTCGAAATTGTTTACCTGATCCTGAGTTTCAAGCTGATGCAGCAGTTTATTCCTGTCTTCTGGATCTGCGTATAAATGACTGGCCGTATCAGTTATGGAATCAATCATTTCTCCGGGCGTAGTATAGCCGTGCAGCTCTGTCAGAGCTGGATTGACTGACAGCAGGTTTCCATCCGGTGCAAATGTAAAGATGCCTACCGGGGAATTGTAAAAAAGGTCATTAAGGTTCTGGGAAGTGATTTCAGCCTGGACATTCTCTTGCGAGGCTCTAAACATTACTTGCTCCGGAGATGAAAAAATTGCTCGCTTTGGAAAATTATAAAGACCGGGAGGTCAACATAAATAATCCTGCTTTCGATTAATTTATTTGACCGCTAAAATCAATAACATTTTCCAAGCTTTTGAAAAGAAAAACAGGATTTATTTTTTAAACGCCGGAATTAATGAGTATTTTACATGCGTTAGTTCAGTTTTTCAACCGGAAACGGTTCTTTTTCCCATTGGCTGCTCCTG
>SLAE01000086.1 GCA_007127015.1 Desulfonatronospira sp.
CCAGCAAAACCACCTGATCCGTAATTCCGTCAAATACTGACTGCAGCAGATCCTTGCTCTGCAGCAGTTTCTCCATGTTCTGCAAACTTTCTACTGCAATGCCTATCTGGTGACCTATGGAAGCCAGCAGGCTCTTTAATTCACTGGAGACTTCATCCTCCTGTACTCCGGTGAAAGTCATCACTCCCAGAACATTTCCGCGGCAACGCAAGGGAATATTCAGGCATCCGGAATTTATCCGGCAGTCAAAATAGCTGAATGTTCCGCTCATGGCTTCCACAATGGAATCCTTTAAACTTGATGCCCGCTTCTGATCAGGGTTTCCGGAAAGAAGTTCAATTTCTTCTTCCAGACCGGGTGAATTCTCGTGATAATGCAAAACCAGCCGGCTATGACCTTCATCAAAAAAATATATCCCTGCGCCTTTGGCCGGAAAAACTTTCAGAGTCCGGCGCAGAACCTGGGGAAGTATCCGGGAAAGTCCCACTGCCTGAGTAGTCAGCTCGGCCAGAGAATTCAGGGTGTGCAATTCCTGGTTTCTGGCGCTGACCTGCTCGCGAAGACGTTCTTCAGATGCTCTTAAAGCTTTTGTTCTTTCTTCAACCTTTTTCTCCAGATTCTGAGCGTGCTGCCTTAACTGTTCCCTGGTGCTCCGCAGATGCTCGGCCATTTTCAAGGCGGACTCGGTCAATTCCTCAAGCTCGTCTTTTTTCTGCAAATCAACTTTTGGCAGGTATTCGAGGATTGGAGGCTGCTGATCTTTTTCATCGCGAAAAACATCCATAAGTCCGCGAAGATTGGTCACCACCATGCGGTTGAAGAAAAAACTAAGAGCGATATAAACAATGGACACTCCCAGGAAAAACACCAGAAATATTGTTATCGCTTTTTCCCGGACCTGAGACATTCCTGCCTCCACCGGAACGCTGACCATGCTCACCCCGGCCAGCTCTCCGGCATTGCGTCCAAAACCCCGTTCATCGCCGTAGATGCTTGTCAGTACCACCGGAGCATCCGCTGGATCGCCATGGCAACGCATGCATTCTTCTTCAAAAATCACCGGATGAAATCTCTTGAACTTGTCCTGTCCCTGGATGTTCACCACTCCCTGCCATTCCAGCTTCTCAGGATGATGTTCAAAATACTTGATTTTTTCACGCTCCAGTTCATTGGCCTCAAAATCAGGGTTTCTTGCGTTTATGGCAACCCGGCGATAGTCAAACTCTTCAAGGGCCGGCGCGAAACGTTCCATGACCGATCTGCCTACAAATGAAGTGGACATAGCTTCCAGGAAAAAATAGTCCTCCCCCATCTCCTTATACATGGCAGGACGCAGTTCTTCGCGCACATAATCGCGGCTGGCGTCCACAGCGGCCATGACCAGTTCTGATTTAGCAAAAGCCTGCTCCTCCATCTGCAGCTTTTCATGAAAATAAATGACAAACGCGCTTACAATGCAGCTTATTAACAATATGAATCCGGTACCGAGTAAAAATTTGGACTGCACTCCCATGGAACTGCGAAACCAGCGTCTGCTTTTGGCTTTTGCGGATTCCAGCTCATCATTTTTATTAAAAGAAATGGACTCTTTTTGCTCCATTATATGACAGTCCTTATTGATTTGGATTATGGTGACTTGTTTATGCTTTTGGCTGCATTTATCATGCCCGATTACATTAGACAGACTTGAGGAGTGTATTCCCTAATCAAACTGCTGTTTAGTCATCCTTAAAAGACGCAAGGATTCCAAAAAAAATCCAGGCAGGAACAGCTTCCATAAAAATGTTCTAATGATAATCTCGATTTAAGCCTTCCTTCCAGTTTATGTCAAGCAAACAGCTCAAAAGGGCATGTCTTTCTGCAAACTTTTTTCGGCACCTGCCGCCGCAATTAGGCACAGACTGCACTTTTTAAGTGTCACACCCGCCAGATCGTTTATGTCCTGTTTTTTGTAACATGCTGATATTTCAATATTTTATTTCACCAGAGCGATTAAAGTGAACTTGGCCCGGCTCTTGCTCATGAATAATTGTGTATTTGGAATACGACCTGACAGTCGAATACGAGAACATAAGATGATTTTTAAAATGTGCGGCATTCTCGACGCGGCTATTCAGGTTTAAATGTAAAAATAAAAATTCAGGAGGTTTAATTTATGAATCTGTTAGTACCCCATGATGGATCCGAGTTTTCCAACAAAACCCTGGACCAGGCTATGGAACTTGCTGGAAAAATGGGTGGCGCGACAATTTCTTCCGTCATCGTAGTTCCAGATCTGTGCATCTCTTTTGTCGGCCAGGATGAGTGCAACCTGCTTGACAGTTCAATGCGCAAAGAGGCTCAGGGCATCAAGAAAATGGTTGAGGACAGACTGTCGAAAAAGGGAGTAGCTGGAGAAGTTCATATCAAATCCGGATCACCGGAGACAGTAATACTTGAGACCGCTGATCAGGTGAATGCCGATTACATCGTCATGGGCGCGTCAGGTAAACACGGCTCTGAAGGCAGGGGGGTTCTTGGCGGAGTAACCTGTAAGGTGATCAATATGGGCAAAAGAAGTGTGATCGTTATCAAATAGCTCGCGTAAAGAAACCTGAAGTATCAAATAATTTTTAAAATTAGGAGGCTAGTGATGGCTGAACAAGATAGAAGAGAAGCCCAGGAAGCCATAAGAGAAGAAGAAGCTGCAATGGCCAGGGGCAAAAGCAGATGGGAAGATCTCTGGAAAAAGGAAGACTGGTGGGCCAACTGGCTTGGAGGTGCGCTTCTCCTCTTTGGTCTGATAGTCTTCTGGATTGCTGTACCCACCGAGGCCCCTGAAGAACTGGAAGAATACCAGGCCATAATTGAGAGAGAAGAAGCAAGGGCACCCTTTCCCACCATAGAGCATATCCGGGCTCAGGATGACATGGACGCGTTGCAGGCCAGAGATCACGGGATTGGTCCACTTTTGGGAGATCTTATCAGGCGTCCCAGGGGCTGGGATGACAACCCTGTCCGTTCCTTTTATATGAGCGAATCCGAGGCGGCAGAAATGCGCGCTCAGGCCGAGCCCAGACATGAGGAAGCCCAGGAGGAAACTGCAGCAGCCCTGGCTGCCGCAGAGGAAGCCCAGGCTGCAGCCGAAGAAGCTAATTTTCAGGATGAAGCTCTGAACCAGGAAGCAATCGCCGCCATAGACACCTGGCTGGAAGCACGCGCTGCCGAATCAAGCGCCAGAAGGGCAGCCACAGTCCAGGGTTATAATCTTATTCCTTCCATGGTCCTGCTCATGATCGGACTCGGACTTTTCTTCTCCATCGGCGTCTACTTCATGGGCGGCAGTGTGGGCAAATTTCTGGTCGGTTTTCCCATAGTCTTCATCATCTCCATACTCGGATTCTTTATCGGCAATCATGCCATAGCCAGCGAATACGGCCTGAGTTACGTCCTGTGGTGCATCATAATCGGACTGCTCATAAGTAATACCGTAAGCACTCCGGGGTTCATAAAACCAGCGGTACAGACCGAATACTACATCAAGACCGGACTGGTCCTTCTTGGAGGAAGCATTCTCTTCGGTCTGATCCTGATGATCGGCGCGCCGGGCATCGTGGTTGCCTGGGGCGTAACACCGACAGTATTGATAATCGGCTACTGGGTGGGCAACAGGTTTATCAAACTGCCCTCCAAACCGCTTAACGTCTGCGTTGCCGCCGCAGCCAGCGTGTGCGGCGTGTCCGCCGCCATCGCCGCCGCGGCAGCTTCCAAGGCCAAAGGTGAGGAGTTGACCATTGCCGTGGGTCTGTCCCTGGTGTTTACCGCTCTGTTCATGTTTCTCATGCCGGCATTTGTTGTGGCCATAGGTATGAACCCCATCCTGGGCGGAGCGTGGATAGGTGGAACTGTAGACTCCACAGGAGCGGTTGTGGCTGCAGGTGAGCTTCTCGGTCCAGGGGCCATGTA
>SLAE01000195.1 GCA_007127015.1 Desulfonatronospira sp.
GCCGGAACAGGAGAATCATCATGCAACCTGGTTATATACAGGCTGTTGAGCAGAATGTTCTCAGCCGGAGAATCGACAAGGCCGGGAAGTGGGCTTCAAACTGCTGTCTATGTCCCAGAAACTGCCGGGTGAACAGGATGGAAGGAGAACTCGGATTCTGCCGGACAGGAGCCCTGGCTCCGGTAGCTTCATATAACCTGCATTTCGGGGAGGAAGATCCTCTGGTGGGAGAACGCGGATCAGGCACGGTTTTCTTCGGTCACTGCAACCTGGGCTGTGTGTTCTGTCAGAACTATGATATCAGTGACAACCAGAGCAGACATCAGGAAGTCTATCCCAATCAGCTGGGCTTCATCTTCATGGAACTTCAGAAAAAAGGAGCACACAACATCAACCTGGTAACACCCTCGCATGTGGTTCTGTCCATACTGCAGGGGCTGAAGGAAGCCGCCGGTCAGGGTCTGAACATCCCTTTGGTATACAATACCAGCTCTTATGATGAAGTGCATACTTTGAAGCTCCTGGACGGAATAGTGGATATATATTTGGCTGACTCCAAGTTCTTTCATCCGGAACCGGCCAAGAAATACGCGGATGCTCAGGATTATCCGGAAAAGGCCAGAATGGCCATTATGGAGATGCATCGCCAGGTGGGCCCTTTAAAAACCGATGAAAAAGGCATAGCCAGGAAAGGATTGATGATCAGGCACCTGGTGATGCCGGACAACCTTGCCGGTTCTAAGGAATGGCTCGAGTTCTTCGCGGACAATCTGAGCAGGGATACGTTTATTAATATCATGGGTCAGTATCGACCGGCAGGATATGCTCATATGTACCCTGAACTTACCGGCAGGGTCAGCGGGGACAGAGTCATGGAGCTTAAGCAGAAAGCCAGGGATCTTGGCCTGGTCAACCTGGATGAAAGAGAATCCGGATTTTTCAAACTGATTTACTGACAAAAAGTACAGACAAACTGCTGAAACACGGACTAGAGTCCAGATTTAATCGAAAGCAGCAGACAGCTATCCTTCTTTAATCAGTTTGAGCTCATAAATGAGGGCGTCTTCTTTTGTTTCCGGATAATAATCCGTGCGCCTGCCCGCCAGGTTGAAACCCAGGCTCTGATAAAGATTGATGGCGGCCTTGTTGGAGACGCGCACCTCCAGAAATATCCTGCTGATTCCATTTTTTCGGCAATAGTCTATAAAAAAATTCAGAAGCTTTCTGGCCCTGCCCCTGCGTCTGGCCTCAGGCAGCACCCCCAGATTCAATATTTCAGCCTCATCCGGAACATGCATAAAGGATAGATAACCTATAAGGCCTTCAGTCTTTGTAAGGGCAATTGCCTTGAAATTCTTACCGGACAACAGCTGGCGAAATTCTTCCCTGCCCCAGGAGTGGAAGAAACATGACCGCTCCAGGGACTCCAGTTCTTCAGCGCGCTCCGGTGTAAGAAAAACGATCCGCTCATCATCGTTCACATTAAGACTCCAGAGAGATGCCTAAATGTCAGTCAGAAACAAAAAAGAAGACAAAGACGCTGCGCCTGAAGAATTACTGGAGGTGATGGATCCATTAAACCGTCCCCTGGCTGTAATTTCCAGAACCCAAGTGCATTTTCAGGGACTTTTTCATCGTTCGGTGGCGGTGCTGGCCTATGACGGAAATAAGCGGATCTATCTGAACAAGAGATCAGCAGCCTGTGTCTTGTATCCTGGAAGATGGACCCTGTCCGCATCAGGCCATGTGCTTCCCGGAGAAGCAGTCGTGGAAGCGGCTCACAGAAGGCTTAAAATAGAAGTGGGCGCTGTTCCCCGCAGGCTGAAACTTATACATATCATTAAAGGCTGCGGCGAAACGAACTATGAATTCGTCTATCTTTTCAGCGCCGGACAACTCATTTTCTCCCCCCGCCCTGATCCTGAGCAGGTTCAGGATTTTGCTTTTTTCGATAAAAAAGATTTGGGGGAGATGGTCTGGGAGTTTCCGGAAAACCTTACCCCCAGAGTGGTTTATTTCTGGCGACTGGGTCTGATTTTTTAAATCCGCTGTTCTTGAAGGCATACTTTCTGCCGGTCAATTGATGAACACATAGGAATACCTTTCCGGCTGGGCTACCGTCTTGCCTGTCCCCCTTAGCACTGTCGTCAGGGGCTCATCGTCAATTTTCACCTGGACCTTAATCTCATTGGTGATCAGCTGATCCAGGCCTTTGAGCAGGGCCCCTCCGCCTGCCAGAAGAATTCCGTTTTCCGAGATATCGGAAATCAGATCCGGGGGAGTCTTTTCCATAGCCTGCCTTACGGCCTGAACAATGACCCGGACAGGCTCCTTAATCGCCTCTCTGACCTGATCATCACTGACCTCGATGGCCTGGGGACTTCCGTCGATTATTCTTTTGCCAACCACCCGGTATGTGGCCGGCTCAGGCATGGGGTATGCCGAGCCTATGGCCATCTTGATCTTTTCGGCAGTGTTTTCCCCTATGAGCAGCTGATATTCATCCTGGACAAACCGCTGGATGGCGTCGTTCATTTCGTCTCCGGCAACTCGCACTGATTCCGAGTATGCAACGGCTGAAAGAGAAATCACCGCCACTTCAGTGGTCCCTCCTCCAATATCCACCACAAGATTGCCGATAGGTTCCTCGATTTCCATGCCCGCTCCAATGGCCGCGGCCATGGGTTCTTCCACCAGCTTCACTTCCCTGGCTCCGGACTGCAGTCCGGATTCAATGACTGCTCTTTTCTCCACCTGAGTAATGCCCGTAGGTACGCAGATGACCATTGTCGGCTTGACCAGACTGAAGCCCTTGATCACCTTTTTAATAAAATAGGTGACCATGGCATTGGTCACTTCAAAATCGGCAATAACTCCGTCTTTTAAAGGCCTTATGGCCATTATCCGCTGAGGGGTGCGTCCCAGGAACTCCTTGGCCTCCTTGCCCACGGCCAGCACTTTGCCGTCTCTGGAATCCAGGGCGACAACAGAAGGTTCATTAAGCACTATGCCCCCTCTGGGAGTGTACATGAGAGTATTTGCCGTGCCCAGATCCATTGCCAGGTTCTGACCGAAATAGGAAAAAAGCTTGGAAAATATCATCTAGCAAACCTCATGGTTCAAAGGTTATTTTTCAATTCTGGTTCGAACGGCTCTTCAGATAAAGGTTTTCCAGAAAGAGTTCAAGATAATCCCCGACCATCTGCACGTATCTTTTAAGTTCTTCGTCCAGGGACAAGGCCTGCGTATCGGCCAGGACCAGGATGCCCCTGGTTTTTTTGTGTACTACCAGGGGCAGGCAGATGACCGCTTTGAACTGCACCGTGGAAATTTCCTTTCCAAAAAGAGGCAGGTCTGTGGGCCTGTTTTCCAGACCGGAAAAAACGGGAGAACCGTGCTTGAACACCCAGCCAAGCAGTCCTGAATCAATACTGAACTTATGTTCTTCCAGGTTGACACGGGGCAGGGCGTCAGGATCAAGTCCTTCCAGAAAGTATCCCTGTCCCAGCTCATCTCTGACCGCCATGAAGCAGAATCCGAATCCCGTGGACTGGTTAAGGATCTGCAGCAGCTGCTCCAGAAAAGACCTCCACCTGGGCACCTTTTGTCTTAGTTCGTAAATAATGCTCAGGTACTGATAGTAGGTACCGACTTTTAAGCTGTGGTCCGCCTGCAGAAACCCCCGGCGGATATCATCGATGAGCTGGGCAAACTGATAAAGGATCTTCTGGTCCTTGTCACTGAAAGAATAAGTTTTCTTGCTGTCCACGCATAGAACTCCGGTCTCGCCGGGAAGTGGACAGCCCATGAAAGCTTTGATTTTGGATTCTTTTTCCCGGGGATAATATCCCAGACATCCTTCATCGCGATCAAAGTTGTTAATGAGTAATGGTTTATGGTTTTTGATGATCCATCCGACCAGACCGGTTCCAGGTCTGATCTGTGTACCTGGATGAACCGCACTGCCCAGACTGAAGCTGGAGGCAAGTATGCAGTCATTATTACCTTCTTTCTGCAGAAAAAGAACTGCCGTGTAGCCGTCGAACACGCTGCAGATGAGGCCCAGAATTCGGTGCAACCAGTTTTCTTTGTTCATGGTGAATTCATAGCTTCAAATCAAGATGATTTGATCGAAATTCAGCTGGTTTACTTGAAAACATACAATACCATCACAGACATGAAACTGAAATTCTCCCGGTCCTTGTGATAAAACTACAAAGGAAACTGCGGAATGCTTGCTTTAGTGAACCATGCCTGTTTATTGCGCTGTTGACAACAAGTTTATCAACTTGAATTCTGCAAGTGCGGGATTAAAAGCATAAACATTCAGCCTGTTAATTGATTATTAATAAAACGGCAATTTAAACCGGGATCATTCATTGATTTTTTTTTAAAAAAAAATTATGTAAACAATAAAATCCAAAATATGATTTTGTAAATGTTTCAGCTTCCAGGAATCATGCTTCATTTTTTAAGCCCTGAGATTTCTGGCAGTCGCTGTTCCGGCTTAAGGGAGATTAATGCGTAACTGGGATGACTTTTTTCTGGAAGACGATGCCTACGACTGGCAAAATAAACCCATTCCCATTCCCAGATTCAAGCTGAACACCCTGTCCAGTCTGAAAAAATTTCTGGACATGGTCCACATCCGCAAATGCCTGATCAAACCATATCTGGAAGATGTTAATTATCCCCTGGTGGAACCCAGAGAACTGCTGCCTTCTTTTGAATCAGATCTTTATGAATATGAAAATCTTCCCGGATTCAGCCTGGTGGCCTTTGCGCGTCCCATCGACTACTTCAATGAAATTTTTCAGTTTGACATACTGCATGCTCAAAATGAAATCATAACCACCCAGGCCGGAGAAGCCAGCCCCCTTCCTGATGCCATCCAGCACAACAATCTGGCTGTTTTTCTAAGCAGACTTCCCAGAATACTCCAGGACAAATTTGTGGAGCTGATGTATAAAGAGGAAATTTACGACCTGCGTAACTATTCCAGAGTTCTTGACTTCATCTTGAATATGGACCGAGGACATGTCCTGAGCCTGGACAGCAGGAATGAATTTTATCTTTCTGGGATATACGCGTCTTTTCCTTCCAACCTGGATACCGAGCTCAAAAGATTCGGACTTAAGGTCAAAAAATTCAGGCCCAATGACAACCTTAGATATGAACTGAACCGCAGCTTTGTGTACCAGTTTCTTATGGAACTTTACGGCTATCCCGTTGTTTCCGAAAGAAGGACTTCAGCTGCACTTTTTTCCAGAAAACTGTTCAAGATGGGCGAAAAATTTCTTGTCCGCGCTCTTGGTCAAACCGACAGAACCATTACTACACTATATAATACCGGTGACTCCAGGTTCTTTCCGTCTCTGGAAAAACTGGCTCTGGTCAAGGTGGAAACCAAAAAAAAGGATGCCTTGAAATTTCTGAAAAGGAACGGATTCCTCATCGATGAAGTCAGGCAGGCGGTCATTCTCAGGGTCAAATACAGGCAGCACCAGTACGATCCGGAAAACATCCGTGAAGAGAGGGCTCTGTCTGTTCTGCGCCAGGAACTGATTCATCCCTTAAGCGGAGAAATATGTTCACACCTGAATATCATCAAGGATACTTTTTACATGACACTCAAGTTGAATGACATTGTAAAAGGGGAATTCAACGGACGGGTCAAATACAAGCGCGAAATTGTCGAAAACACTGATACACATGAAAAAAGACTCAAATTTCTTTATGCCTGGCTAAGCAAACATCAAAGAAGAATCATCGGCTACTCCGGGGAATTCTACTCCGGTGTAACCAAGGTTCTGGACAATTACCTGCTCAACCCCGAATACTACGAGGAGTTCAGCAGGCTGAACCGTCTGTATCAGGAAGTCTGGAATAAATACGGCTATATCAGGCAGGCCAGAAAGATCTGCATACTTCAGGATGCCCAGGAGGACAGGTACAAAAACAACAGAATCAACTACCTGCACATGCTGGAACTGTTCAACCAGATTCTAAAAGAGCTCAAATTCGAGATGGGCCAGTATTTCCCGGAGATTATAAATAGAGCCATCTCTACTGTGGAAAAAGTTGCTAATGATCCATATCTGCAGAGAAACTACCTGGGCAAAAAGGACAAAGAACTGACTGCTTACGGGAAGAAAATAAAAAAAGAATATTCCCGCATGATATCCCTTTTAGATGAACTTAAAGGCATCAGCAGGGTCAAGCGGGAAAAGATTTTCAGCAATTGACCCGGCACCCATTTTCTGCAGCTGTCTTTTCTATATAAAAAGTAACTAATGAATTTCAGAAAATGGGTGCCGGACGGTTTTATTTTAAACTAAAGCGGGCCATGCCCGCAACCCAAAAACATTTTTCATGCAAAGGCGCGAAGCTCGCCAAGGAAGACTGGATAGTTTCATGAGTAAGTCACTAAACCTTGCAGGCGGTACGCAGATCACTTGCCGCGTCTGTCTTTTCCCAGGTAAATTCAGGCTTTTCTCTGCCGAAATGACCGTAATTGGTGGTCAACTGGTAAATAGGCCGCTTCAGATCCAGGCGCTTGATGATGAAGTAGGGCCTCAGATCAAACACTTCACGTACAGCCCTGGTCAATGTCTCATCATCAACCTCTCCGCTGCCCATTGAGGTGGCCAGCACCGAAACCGGTTCGGCCAGTCCTATGCAGTAGGCGATCTGGATCTGGCATCGTTCGGCCAGACCTGCAGCCACTACGTTTTTGGCCACATACCTGGCCATATATGCTCCCGAGCGATCCACCTTGGAGGGATCCTTACCGGAAAAGGCCCCGCCTCCGTGCGCGGCCATGCCTCCGTAAGTATCGTTAATAATCTTGCGCCCGCACAATCCGCAGTCGCCCATGGGTCCGCCGACGACAAAACGTCCTGTGGTGTTGATGTATACCCTGGTCTTCTGATCCACCAGTTCCGAAGGCAGGGAGTGAAAGATGACCTCCTTGCGGATGGCTTCGGAAAGATCCTGGTAGGAAATGTTGGGGTCATGCTGTGCTGATACAACTACATTGTCCACACGCACCGGTTTGCCGTTTTCATACTCCATGCCTACCTGAGTTTTGCCGTCGGGTCGCAGAAAATCAAGAATGTTTTTCTTGCGCACATAGGCCAGCCTGCGGCTCAGCTTGTGCGCGTAATGTATGGGAGCCGGCATGAGCGCTTCTGTTTCGGTGCAGGCATATCCGAACATCATACCCTGGTCGCCTGCGCCCTGCTCTTCGGGGGTCTTGCGCTCCACTCCCTGGGCGATGTCCGGGGACTGTTTGTCAATTGAGGAAATAACCGCACAGGTCTCCCAGTCAAAACCCATATCCGAACTGTTGTATCCGATGTCCTTGACTGTTTCGCGAACAATGGTTGGAAGATCAGCATAGGCCGAGGAAGAGATCTCCCCGGCGATAAAGACCATTCCTGTGGTGACCAGCGATTCACAGGCCACTTTGGACTCTGGATCCTGATCCATGAGCGCGTCCAGCACGGCATCAGAAATATAATCGGCCACCTTATCCGGATGGCCTTCAGCAACTGATTCAGAGGTGAAAAAATATTTGCCCTGGTTACCTATCATATTGTTCTCCTTATAGTTTAAGAGCGAAAAAACACCTTTCTGCTTTATACGCCTGCTGCTTGAGTTTTTCCATTCCTGTTTTCTGTCTTCTTTCTTGACTGACTCACCAGTCTGAAGTCTTTGTTATGACTTTGATCTGCCTGCTCCGGCTTCCGACCCACCGACTTAAGTACCTTCCTCCCAGGACTCCAGATAGTCTTTCTGTTCCTGGGTCAGCTGATCTATTTCCAGCCCCATGGCTTCAAGCTGCAGTCCGGCGATTTCATCGTCCAGTTCGGGGGGCAGCTGAATGACCCTGTTTTCCATCCGTCCTTTATGCTGTACACCGTATTCACAGGCCAGGGCCTGGCCGCAGAAGGAAGTGGACATGACTTCGCTGGGATGGCCTTCGGCTGCAGCCAGATTGATCAGCCTGCCTTCACCGAGGATGAATATTTTCTTGTTGTTCAGAATGTATTCATCCATGGCTTCGCGAACCCTTCTTTTGGACCGGGCTGCCTCCTGCAGGGCCGGGATCTCGATTTCGTTGTCGAAATGACCGGAATTGCACAGTATCGCACCATTCTTCATGACCTGCATATGTTCCAGACGGATGATATTCTTGTTCCCGGTAACCGTACAGAAAATGTCTCCGACTTGAGCTGCGTTTTCGATCTTCATCACTTTGAACCCGTCATACGCGGCCTGCAGAGCACGAAAGTTATCCACTTCAGTCACGATCACGTTGGCCCCAAGTCCTTTGGCTCTCTTGGCCACTCCCTTGCCGCAGCTTCCATAACCGCTGACCACGAAATTCTTCCCGGCAAAGAGAACATTGGTGGCTCTTAGTATCCCGTCAACTGTGGACTGGCCGGTACCGTAGAAGTTGTCCACCAGATGCTTGGTCATGTTGTCATTGACCGCTATCATGGGATATTTCAAAGCATTATCCTTTTCCATGGCCTTGAGCCGGATAATGCCGGTTGTGGTCTCCTCGCAGCCGCAAATGATCTCCGGAATCAAATGGCTGTGGCTTTTATGGATTTCCGAAACCAGATCGCAGCCGTCATCAATGGTGATGTGCGGTTTGAAATCAATGACCTTGTTGATATAGCGGTAGTAATCCTCTTTGGTCTCACCCTTATAGGCCCAGACCATAACTCCTTCTTCAGCCAGGGCAGCAGCTACATCATCCTGTGTAGACAGAGGGTTGCACCCGGTTATGGCCACTTCAGCGCCACCGGCGATAAGGGTGCGCACGAGAATTCCTGTTTCCTTGGTCACATGCAGAGCAAGTCCGATGCGCACGCCCTGGAGAGGCTTTTCCTGTTCAAAACGCTTTTTGACCTTTAATAGAGCACCCATATGCAGTTCGGCCAGCTCCATGTTTTTCATGCCCTGGGAAGCCAGAGACATGTCCTTGACTTCAAAATGATTACCTTTGTCCATGTTGTTCTCCTTTGCAGATTTTTTGATTATCTAAAAGAAATGCTCAGGCCCTCGAGGCCATGCACACGTTGACGCTTAAGCCGTGACGCACCTGATGCTGCTCTATGCTGGAAACTAAAAGTCCTGCTTCTTTCATCCAGCTTTCAAGCTGCTCTATGGTGAATCCCGCCCAGATCCCGCCATACTTCCTGCGGACCGCTTCCTGGTCGTGGTGGTCGAAATCAGCCATAATGAATAGCCCTCCCGGCCTGAGCACCCGGAAAACTTCCTTCAGACCTTCCTGAGGTTCGGCCGCGTGGCGCAGGACCATCTCCATCACCGCGAGATCAACTTCGTTATTGCGCATGGGCAGGTGCTCCAGCTCACCAAGGCGAAGATCCGCTTCCACTCCCTCCTCCTGAAGTCTTTTTCCGGCCTTTTCCAGCATTCCGGGTGAACTGTCCACGCCTATGACCCGTCCGCAATGCCGCGCGAGCCGGATAATCATCCCGCCTGTTCCGCAGCCCAGATCAGCTGCCACGTCCCTGTTCTCAGTCCATTTGGTAACAATGCCAGCCAGACTGAATTCTCCCAGAATTTCCTGTTTCATCCGGTCCCAGTCATCGACCAGATCATTGAAAAAACTGCGGACTTTGTGTTTGCGTTCTTCCAGAACCTCGGTGGCCTTATCCAGGTCTTCAGAAAATTCAAGAGATGATTTTCCACACTCGATGACGAATCCGGTCAGATAATTCAGCTCAGGTGAGCGTATTCCGCTGTAATAAATATAGCTGCCATCCCTCCTGAATGTTAACAGACCTGAATCTGTCAGAATCTTCAGGTGCCTTGAGATCCTGGACTGACCCATGTCCAGAATGCTCACCAGCTCATTGACATTCAGTTCGTGATGCAGCAGCAGATGCAGCAGCCTGAGCCTGGTTTCATCAGCCAGGGATTTAAAAATACGAATACTATTCAATTTATTACCATATAAAGATATGTTGATATGAAGAACAAATATAATGACATCCAGGCATTGTCAAGGAGAAAGTGAAGCAGGCAAAAAGTTCTTTGTCACGTGGTTCCGTTTGCCCGGGTGTGGCGCTTAATTAGATCTTATAGCTTTTGACAGAAAAACATGAAATTGAGTCAAACCTGCAGAAAATAATATTGTCCCCGGTAAAGCGCTTTGCTATGTTGATATTGTGCCGCATCCGCAAACCCGGACGGAATATAATTTATGCATCCATCAATCTTGATTCTGTCATCTGTCTTAAGTCCTCTGCCTGCCACGCCAAAAGCCGGTTCATCTGAACAAAGCCTGGTCATCTGGTTCACCGGTCTTCCCGGCTCAGGCAAGAGCAGCGTGTGCAATTATGTCCGGGACAGTCTGAAAGAAAAAGGATTTGCTGTCCTGGTTCTGCGCATGGATGAACAGCGCAGGAAATACTTTCCCGATCCAAAGTACACAAGTGAGGAAAGGCAAAAAGCTTATGAACTTTTTGCAGATGATGCTGTACGCGCGGCCCGGCCGGGGCGCCCGGTCCTTCTGGACGCCACAGCTCCCCAAGTCTCAATGCGCCGTGCTGTGCGCGACCGGGTACCCAGATTTGCTGAAGTTCACATTAAATGTTCTCTGTCTACGGCCATGCGCAGGGAAAAGTCCAGACCCGAAGGTCTGGTCATGGCCGATCTCTATGCCAAAGCCCTGGAAAGAAAAAAGACCGGAAAAGAATTCCCGGGTCTGGGACGGGTCATAGGAGTGGATGTACCCTTTGAGATGGATCCGGAAGCGGAAATGATAATTGAAAACGATCACCTGAGCCTTAGTGAGGCCGGGGAGAAGGCGATGAAATTCATAGAGGACAAACTGCTCGACTGAGCCTGGTTTTTTAAGCTCTGACTGATAGCTGTAGCCACATGCATACATTTTACCTGTCCCCGGAAAAATGGCGGGACCCTTACAGGCTGGAACAGGAGGAAGCCCATCATTTAAGCCGGGTGCTGCGCATCATGCCCGGGTCCAGGGTTTATCTCATGAACGGCATGGGCCGCATGGGCATATTTGCAGTTGAAAAATGCACCAAGAAAGAGGTCCTGCTTGCTCCTGAAGGAATATGGCAGGAACCGGAACCAGCAATCAGGCTGCACCTGGCCCTGGGCTGGAACAAAAGCTCCAGGCGCTTCTGGCTGCTGGAAAAGGCTGTGGAATTAAGGGCATGGAAGATAATATTCTGGTCCGCAAAAAACAGCCAGGGCGATATGGACAGGACCAGAGCCGAGAACTGGCATAAAAGACTTCTGGCGGCAGCCAAGCAGAGTCGCAACCCCTGGGTGCCGGAACTCATTTTTATTCCCGGAGGTGTAACTGAACTTACAAGCTATGCCCGGGAGCTTCCATGCAGGATAGTCCTCTGGGAACAGGAGCGCAGAAACAATCTTCTGGATATTTATCTGCGCTCAAAAGATCAGGAAAGAGCAGTTGTCGTAGGTCCGGAAGGAGGAATCGATCCTCGGGAGCATCAGGCACTGAATGCAGCAGGCTTTGATTCAGCTACTCTGGGTCCGGGAGTTCTTCGCTGGGAAACAGCGGCCCTCAGCGTACTATGTTTGAACATGCTCCTGGCCGGCAGAGCTTGAGCTGCTTAACCGCAGAAGGTGTTTCCGATCAAAAGCATGCCGCTGCTCACCTCCAGCCCCAATCCAAATCCATATCCCTGGGAGCTTCAAGATGGATGCGCATCTCAACCTGGCGCTCCTGCCCCGGTTCAAGCTCAAGATCCCAGATAAACAGGGATTCGGTCTGCTCCGAAATCTGAGGATGAAGCTCAATTGCGGCATCGATGCGTTCATCCCGCAGTAAGGGCCTGGGTTCTTCCAGACGGATGCTTATCGGATAGTCATGGAAGTTGACCGCGCCGATCATGAAATGCCATAAATGGGTCTGGCGGCCGCGAACTATGCCTCTGGCTCCGGTGCCTTTGGCTTTAGTCACTGTTTCTGCGCTGACAAAGGGATCTTCACCGAAATGTATGGTTTTCTCTGTACCGGTAAAGCTGAAAGCATGTCTTCCGAGCATGGCCGGACCAAGGAAAAACATGGCTTCGCCTTCAGGGATGTTCTGTGCCTGCTCAAGTCTGACATCAGCCCTTAAAAAAGCCTTTTCGCTCATGCTCGGGCGCAGAAGACGGACAAATTCGGCGACCCACTCCTGCTCGCTGATCCCGAGCCTGGGGTTATCTCCTGCGGCAAGGTTCTGCCTGCCCAGATCCCAGATGGAATACACCTCTCTTCTTGCTTCCGCCGGAGCAGGAGCAGCTTCCATGGCCAGCCGGGCATCCATGGGCCAGGGTGGACCTCTTTCCGGGGCTGGTCTGACGATCCAGTCTGGCAGCGCCGGAGGTTCAAGCTTTTTCTGCGGTTCGAGAGTGGCCAGGCTGATTCGCACATCTTCCCAGTCCTGACCGCTGCTCTGCCAGACCCTTGCCTCCCACGAGAAGGCTATGCGCTGCTTATCCGGAAGAGCCCGCAGTCTGTACACAGGCTCCCAGCCGCAGCCGGACAGGATGTAGTCATACTCTATTACTGCTGTTTCACCTGCTCCGTATCCGCCCAGATGGACAATTATCTCCCAGCCTCTGTTTTCCGGGTCGGTCATTTTCTCCAGTTTTTTGTGCAGTTCTTTGATCTTAAATTTTGTCTCTTCTCTAACCTGCTCAGCTGCTGCTTTTAAGATATAAGCTTCTTTAAGATGACCAAAGATCATTTCAGAAAGTTCACTCAGGCGTTCGGGCTCTTCAGGATGGTCTTTGCGTGCTTCCCAGAAATCAATGCGCCCTTTATAGGCTGTGAGTTCCGCCTGCAGTTCATTTTTCCGGGTTTTCAGTTTTTCCAGCTCGTTGCGCAGTTTTCTGATTCTTTCGCTTTCTTCAGGCTCTGACCTGCCCCACTGAACTTCTTTTACAAAATAATCAGCTGAATCATCCGGACGGATCAATAGACTGTCCAGATCCGCTCCGGCAGGCAGTTCAAACCTTACCCGAAGGTTGTCGCCTGATCCCTGCACTTCAAGATCTTTTTTCTCCCATACTCGGGCAGATTCAGGAAAAATAATCGCTTCCACCGGCTGAGCCGGGCATGCGGTTGACCCTGCCTGAAAAAATATAAAGAGGCTAAATGCAAAAGCAGCGCCATACAAAAGTCTTTTCATTATCCTAATTTACTCCATGCTTTCGGGAACCGCGAGCAGAAGAGGGATGCGAACGGTTATGGTCGTTCCTTTGCCTTCCTGGCTGAGCAGATCTATCTTGCCGCCCATATCATCCAGTATCTTCTTGGTCATGGCCAGACCAAGACCTGCTCCGGTAGACTCCTTGGTGGTAAAGAACGGATTGAAGATCTTATCCCGGATGTCTTTGGGAATGCCTTTGCCGGTATCAATGACCTCAACCCCGACATAATCTTCATCCATAAATGTTTTCAAGGTCAATGTTCCGCCATCAGGCATAAATTCAACCGCGTTCTTGATCAGATTGATCAGACACTGCTTGAGAAGTTCGGGATCGCTTCTTGCTTTGGCCAGATTATCATCTTTGAGCATCTGTACTGTGATACATTTTTCTTCACAGGTCAGATTAAAAAGCTGCATCACGTCGTCCAGCACTTCATTGACATTTACCGGCAGCTGGGCAGGCTTGGTGGGACGGGCAAAGTTGATTATACTTTTCAGTATCTTGTCCAGCCGCCTGGACTCCTGCTGAATTATTTTTACCTTTTCCACTGAGCCTGGATCAAGCTTGGGATTGCGCAGCAATGCGTTGGCAAAACCGCCGATGGCAAACAAAGGGTTTCTGATTTCATGGGCGATATAAGTGGACAGCTCTCCAATGGCAGCCAGTTTTTCAGATTGCTGCAGCCGCTTTTCCATCTCCGTGCGCACGGTTATGTCTCTGCGCATTTCCAC
>SLAE01000118.1 GCA_007127015.1 Desulfonatronospira sp.
ACCGCTGCCTTACCACTTGGCTATGCCGCCGGATTCTGGAGCGGGAGACGGGATTTGAACCCGCGACTTCAACCTTGGCAAGGTTGCACTCTACCACTGAGTTACTCCCGCAAGATGCGAAAAATTTTTCTAGAACAGAGATTGGCCGGTGTCAAGCACATTTTTGAAGCCCGTGAATTTATTTATCTTTCTTTTTCAGCAGGTTGCGCGTTCGCAATAAAGTTATGCACGCCTTCCAGCTGACGGAAACAAAGGTTTTTTCTGATACCGGCAAAAACCTTTTCATGATCGATTATTCCGGCTCCGGCCAGATAGTTTGCGCCCATTTTGAATAAACAGGAAGCCAGGGGAGTGCTCGGGCCCATGATTATCTTGATGCACTGCCTGGAGCACATGTTGAGTATGCCGGCCAGGGTGCCGTTGAGCAGTGTGGTTGCGGTGATGGCTGCCAGGTCTACCCGGGGAAGGATTCCGGGCATCTGCTCTTCCGGCAGGTCAAATGATTTAGGTCTTTTTTCCAGAACCCAGAAATTTTTGAAGTGATTCCTGATTTTGCTAACAAAGGGAAAATGGCCTATAACAGCCACATTTCTGCCCCTGCCCAATTCCATGATCAACTCCTGGGCCTTGATCTCCGGACCCGGGATTTCGCGGTTGAGCGAAGCATTGATTCCGGCCAGGGCCAGAGAAGCCTCCAGTGTTCCCTGTCTTAAAAGCCCCCGGGCCAGGTCGTGAAGGCTCTTCTGGCGAAACTGGCGATCAGGAAAAAAAGGATGCGCCCCGGCCGGAACCAGTGAGCAGATTCCGGCTGAATTACCCGTCTTTATTCCGACCATTTGCGCGCCAATGACCTGGTCTAGAACCGGAGCGTCAAAATTTTTTTCGGCCTCTTCGATTAAGGCATTCAGGATATGTTCCTGGGTGATATGCATGCAAAATCTCATTCAAAATTAAGGCTTAATATAAGTTGAAAAATATACAATTTCTGCGGGCAGGACAATAAAAAACAAACAGCCTAATCTTTACAACTTCTGAACCATGATATATATATAAATTTTTAAAATTTTCGCACGGAGGCCAATATATGAACCAGGCTGACATTGAGTCTTTTAGAGAGCTGCTGAAAAAGTCGCGTCAGGAAATACTGGAACAAAGCGAAGATACACTGGAAGATATGACCGAAGAACGCGAGATGTATGCTGATCCGGCAGACAGGGCTTCGGCTGAATCTGACCGTGCTTTTATCCTGCGCCTGAGAGACCGGGACCGCAAGCTTGTCCGCAAGATCGATGAAGCATTGGAGCGCATTGATGCGGGTACTTACGGGATCTGCGAGGATTGCGGCGAAGACATCTCCAAGCCCAGGCTCAAGGCCAGGCCTGTGACCACTTTGTGCATAAAGTGCAAGAGCAGGCAGGAACAGCAGGAAGCCCTGCACGGAGGTTGATGTCAGTTTACCTGCCCCCTTCAAGACAGCAGAAGTTAATTTATGGAGGCCAATTTCTTCCGCTTTGCCGCGGATGAACTTTTCAGCAGAATCAAAGGCTGGAGAATTCAAAAAGTCTACATGCCCGGCCCGAATCTGTACACCATGGATCTGGGCCGGGCAGGCAATTTAATTCTGGCCTGCTCCCGCAGGCAGGGCTTCTTCTATCTTTCTTCAGTTAAACCTCCAAATCCGGAGCAGCCGGCTTCAAAGGCCATGTGGCTGCGCAAACATTTAAAAAACAGACGCATTCTGGAGACCAGGAGCCGGTGGGTCAACAGGAGTATGGCTTTTGAACTGTCCGGGCAGCCCAGGCAGTGGCTGATCCTTGATCTGCTCCGCGGACCAGGGTTCGTCCAGGCACTGGATCCGGAATTTGATGAAGATATCGTCTGGCCCAAGCTGGAGCAGGTGAAACTGCATGATGAAATCTGGAAGACCCATCCTCATATCTCGCCGCCCTTTAGAAAAGAACTCAGTGCCCGGCCGCCCGAAAAGGCCGAAAAACTGCTTGCGCGACTGAGTTCAGGACATGCTGAAGGATTTTTTATCTGCCGGGATAAGCGGGATAATTCAATGCTCAGCTGTTTCAAGCCTTCCAAAGAATTATACTGTCAGGGTTTCGGCTCTGCCCTGGAAGCATGTGAGAACTTCGGCAGGTCAAGACTTGATGTGTTTTTGCCTGCCTCATCGCAAGCTCTTCAAGATAAGCGGGACCATAAAAGAAGATCAAAGCTGGAAAAGCAGCTGCGCCGGATTGAGGAGGACAGAAGCAGGCTTAAGAACATGGTTCTTAGTGGAGAAAAGGGGCGGCTGATTCAGTCCAGCCTGTACAGACTGAAAGGGGACGAAAAGACGCAAAGACTTAAAATTGCTGATCATACAGGGACAGAGCATGCTATTGAGCTCGACGGCAGGCTGAGCATTCAGGAAAATATGGAGAAGTTTTTCCGTATGGCAGCCAAAGGCAAGCGTGGACTGAAAATTATTTCGCAGAGGGAAAGCGATCTGCTTGCAGGTTTTTCCGGTGAGGAAAAAAATCAGGAGGCTGTGCCTGAGCGCATTTCAGCAGACCGCAAAGGCGAAAGGAAAACCTTGTCCGGAACGACGCTGAGCCGCAGGGCCCATGTATTTTGTTCCAGTGACGGTCATATTATTCTTCGGGCCAGAAACAGCCGGATGGCAGGGGATCTGCTGCGCGATCATGCTTCTTCATATGACCTGTGGTTTCATGTCCAGGACGGACCCGGCGCGCACACCATTCTTAAGAGGCACGGCAAGGATGCCCAGGTTCCGGAAAAGTCGATGCGTGAAGCTGCCTGCCTTGCCGCTCTGGCCAGTTATCAGAAAAAGGAGCAGAAGGGCCGGGTCATGTGCGCCATGGTGCGCGATGTGCGCCCGGTCAAAGGTGGATCACCCGGTCAGGTGAAGGTGGACAAAATCCTTGAAACCCTTGTCGTCTATCTTGATCCGGGACTGGAGGAAAGACTGAAAAAATGATAAACAGACTTAATGCGGGAAAAAAACATGAACCAGGCACAGAAACAGGCCTTTGACGAACTGCAGGCCAGGATAGACGCGCAGGCTCAAAAAGATTTCGGCCCGGAAGTGGTTGAGCGCTGGCAAAATCCTCCGTTCATGGGCAGGATGAAGGACTGCCAGGCCATGGCCTGCGCGGCCGGATCCTGCGGAAACAGCATAAGCATCTACCTGAAGTTTGAAAACAGGCACATTGCTGAGATCACTTTCTTCAGCGAAGGCTGCGGATCAAGTGTGGTCTGCGCTTCCATGCTCTGCGAACTGGCCAGGGGGCGAAATCTGGAGCAGGCCCTTGAGCTAGGCGCAGATGATGTCATGAAAGCCCTGCCCGGTTTACCTGCAGCCAAAAAAAAATATGCCCTGCTGGCGGTAAAAGCCCTGCATCAGGCGGCGCTCTCGCTGTCCGGTAAAGAGAACACCGATGAATGAGTAAGGAAAGAATGAACAAAAATAAAAAAAGCGTGGTCGGCAACCACGCATTTTTATCTTGGAACCTGAATCCGTACAACAGGTTCAGGAATTTGTCAAAATGACCGCAAAAACTCGCTCCAATGCAGACTAAATCAAAATTTTGGCCTTGCCTTATTTAACATACTGCAGGGTAGCCAAAATTTGATGTAAATTAAATCATATGGTTAAAGAATTTTGATTGAGTCTGCCTAAGTCGCTCAGATCCCGCACTTACTTTCTGAACTGTTTTAATCTTGAGCAGGTTGATGTTTTAAAGTAAGTGCGGGACGGCCGCTTTGCCAAACCCCCTGAACCTATTTAACACTGATTTTCGCGCGGTTTTAACCGTCACGGAAATATAAGATTTTTGACAATTCGTTTTATTTGAAATCCAAATTCAGTTTGACATTTTCCAGCCATGAGAGTTTTTGGGGCAATATA
>SLAE01000055.1 GCA_007127015.1 Desulfonatronospira sp.
GGTGGCGCGGGCAGCGGGGAGTCGGAGATCCGCCGCTATCTGCTGCAACATGACCTGGTGGAGGCCATCGTCGCCCTGCCCACCGACATGTTCTACAACACCGGCATCGCCACCTACGTGTGGGTGCTTTCCAACAACAAGCCCGCCGAGCGCCGCGGCAAGGTGCAGCTCGTCAACGCCACCGAGCGCTACAGCAAGATGCGCAAGTCGCTGGGCAGCAAGCGCCAGTACATCGACGATGCACAGATCGACGAGATCGTCCGCATATATGGCGTGTTTGATGAGACCGATGAGAGCAAGATCTTCCCGGTGGAGGCCTTCGGCTACCGCCGCATCACCGTGGAGCGCCCGCTGCGGCTGAACTTCCAGGCCACCGAGGAGCGTATCCGCCGCGTTCTGGACGAGAAGCCGATCCAGAAGCTCGATGAACTCACCAAGCTGAACATCCTGGCCGCCAGCGAGACGCTGGATGCGAACACGGTTTACCGCAATCGCGATGCCTTCACCAGGGATCTGACGGCGGCGCTGAACGCCCGAAACGTGAAGCTGCCGGCGACCGCGCTGAAAGCCATGGTGAACGCCCTCTCCGAGCGCGATCCGGAAGCGGATGTCTGCACCGACGCCAAGGGCAACCCGGAGCCGGACAGCAGCCTACGGGACTTCGAGAACGTGCCACTGGGTGAATCCGTGTTCGACTACTTCGCGCGCGAGGTGAAGCCCCACGTGCCGGACGCCTGGATCGACGAGAAGAAGCGTGACGCGCAGGACGGCGAGATCGGCATCGTCGGCTTCGAGATTCCGTTCAACCGGCACTTCTACAAGTTCGTGCCACCACGGCCGCTGGAGGAAATCGACGCGGACCTCAAGGCCTGCACCGACCGGATCAAGCGGATGATCGAGGAGCTGTCGGCATGACATTTCCGCGGTATCCGGAATACAAGGATTCGGGGCTCGAGTGGTTGGGGGAGGTGCCGGCGCATTGGGAGGTAGTGAAACTGGGCTATCTCGCCATATCAAAGGGCGGCGGAACCCCCCCGAAGGATGAGCTTCATTATTGGAACGGAAGCATCCCATGGGTTACTCCCAAGGATATGAAGCAGCAGTGGATAACCTCCACGATAGACACGCTTTCTGAGGAAGCTCTCCACGCCTCTGCTGTCAGCATGATTGAGCCAGGCCATGTTTTGATGGTTTTCAGATCTGGGATCTTGCGTCACCGAATTCCTGCGGCAATAAACAAAATTCCGTTAACAGTGAATCAAGATCTTAGGGCTTATGATGTAAGGCCTCGCCTGGTCCCTGAGTTCTTTCTTAGACTCACTCAAGGCCTGAACAGTGAACTCCTTATTGAGTGGTCAAAACAGGGGGCCACCGTAGAAAGCTTGGACTCTGAGCTTGTTCGTTCGACTCAACTCCCCGTTCCACCAATGAGCGAGCAAGAAGCTATCACCGCCTTCCTCGACCACGAAACCGCCCGCATCGACGCCTTGGTGCAAGAGCAGCAGCGCCTGATCGAACTGCTCAAGGAGAAGCGCCAGGCGGTGATCTCCCATGCCGTCACCAAGGGGCTGGACCCGAACGTGCCGACGAAGGATTCGGGCGTGGAATGGCTGGGGGAGGTGCCGGCGCATTGGGAGATGGTCCGTCTCAAACAGATGGTCGCCGTGCAGGGTGGAGCGACTCCCGCAAAGGATCGACCAGATTTCTGGGATGGTGAGATCCCGTGGGTTTCCCCCAAGGATATGAAAAAAGTAAGGATAGATGACGCCCAAGATCACATCAGCGTGAAAGCGCTATCGGAAACTGGCTTGGCGACCATTGAACCAGGTGCAGTCCTGATTGTTGTCCGGGGCATGATTCTAGCCCACTCAGTCCCAGTAGGGATTGCCGAGGCACCCTTGACGATAAATCAGGATATGAAGGCACTCACACCTACTGGCCGTTGCTCGTCGGAATACTTGCTACTGCTTCTCTCTGGCATCAAGAACGCGATCTTCTGTTTCATTGACGCGTCCGCTCACGGCACAAGGAAGCTCGAATGGGAGCGGTTTGAAAACATTTGGGTGCCGCTGCCCTCGGTGACCGAGCAGGAGTCGACATGCAGCGAGGTATTTGAGGGAGTGGAGGACACTTACAAACTAATTGCCGCCGCAACGTCGGCTATGAGCCTTCTCGGAGAGCGCCGCTCAGCCCTGATCTCTGCTGCCGTCACCGGCAAGATCGACGTGCGCGGCTGGAAGCCGCCCGCGTCCACCACAACCGAATCGAGAGAAGCTGCCAGCACGGAGGCGGTATGAGTCAGGGCCGCAGCATCCGCCTGTTCCTGGTCGACGGCTCGCCCAATGGCCTGCTGACCGCCGAGATCATGAACTGGACCGGTCATGTGCTCACCGGCCCGCGCAGCAAGCTCAGCGAGCTGGTGAAGCGACCCGAGTGCGGTCGCACCGGGGTCTACTTCCTGGTGGGGCCGGACCCGGACAACAGCCTGCGCCCGCTGGTCTACATCGGCGAAACCGATGACGTGGGCGTGCGGCTGAAGCAGCACAACCGGCCCGAGGATCAGGGCGGCAAGGATTTCTGGGAGAAGGTCTGCCTGATCACGAGCAAGGATCAGAACCTGACCAAGGCGCACGTCAAATACCTGGAGAGCTTGCTGATCCGTAATGCCAGGGACGTGGCCCGCAGTACCCTGGTGAACAGCACGTCGCACGATTACGGCAACCTGCCGGAATCTGATCGGGCGGACATGTCCTTCTTCCACGAACAGATACGCACAATCCTGCCGGTGCTGGGCTACGACTTCCTTCGCGATGTCACCCTCCCCTCGTCGCCCGGGAAGGCCGCTCAGGAAGCCAAGCCGGACCGGTCTCCGGTGTTCATGCTCGACCTGCCGAAATACGGTATACAAGCGAAGGCGCAGGAAATCGACGGCGAGTTTTTTGTCCTGAAGGGTTCATTGGCACGTGGCCGGTGGGCAGGTGCCGCCGGCGGGTATGAGGCCCTGTTCAAGCAACTCTGCGAGGACAAGGTGCTGGTGCGGGCAGAATCCAGCCAGGACCTGCTGACCTTCAGCACAGACCGCGCCTTCTCCAGTCCCAGTGCCGCCGCAGCCGTGGTCTCGGGGCGCAGCGCCAACGGGCGCATCGCCTGGGTGGTTGCGAAGACCGGCCAGACATACGCGGCATGGCAGGATCAGCAGGTAAGCGCAGCGCAACCGAGCCCGGAAGCAACCGAAGTGAGCGAATGACGACGAAGGTGCAGTCCGATGGCTGACAGCCGGGAAGCACAATTCCAGCAGGACATCGTCGACGCCATGGCCTCGGACGGCTGGCTGGTCGGACAGGCCGGCGGATATGACCGCGCCAACGCGCTCTATCCGGAGGACATGCTGGGATTCTTTCAGGAGGCGCACCCCGACCGCTGGGAGAAGTTCCGCAAGAACAACCCGCAGAACCCCGAGGTCGCTTTCATCAAGGCTGTGGTGCGGGAGCTTGAGCGCCACGGCACGCTCGAAATGCTGCGCCATGGATTCAAGGTGCCGGGCGTGAAGGTGGAGCTGTGCAGCTTCCGGCCCGACCACGGGATGAACCCCGAGGCGCTGGCGCGCTACCGGGCCAACCGCTTGCGCGTGGTGCCGGAAGTCTCCTACTCGCCCCACCACCGCGAGGGCGACTACAACCCGCGGCTGGACCTGGTGCTCTTCGTCAACGGCATTCCCACCGCCACGCTGGAACTCAAGAGCGAGTTCAAGCAGTCCGTGGAACAGGCCA
>SLAE01000165.1 GCA_007127015.1 Desulfonatronospira sp.
CGCGCGCGACAGATTTCCGATAAGTGCGGCCAGCGTCAGGATCGGCACCGTAGCTACAGGGCCGAAGGCAAAGGTGCAGACCGGCAGCAGGATCACTGCTGAGCCAAACCCGACCGCTCCACCAATGGTTCCGGCGATCATGGTCAGGAAGAGGATTATGGGCCAGAAAAGAAGGTCGATCATTGCGAAGTCTTCTTTCAGTAGTGTCTGGTGTGAAATTTAAGTGACCATGACTCGGAAAATAAAGTTTTCAGGTTGTACGGCTTCAGGCCGGGTACGCCACCAAAGTCCTGCCCTGAAATTATTTCCATCCTCAAAGACCAGCTGTCCAGATTTAAAAGCCGTATCTGAAGGCAGTGAGCATCTTCGTGCTTTCAAAAGTTTATTTTTCTTCTGTCCCGGAAATATTCCGCCTGTGAAAAATTTCCAGGGCCGCCATGATATCCGCTTTAGTTATGGTTAGACTTTCCAGCTGTTTATTGGTCAACGGGTTTTGATCTTCCAGAATTTTGTCAAGTGACAGTGTCCGGCGAAGGCAGACATACGCGGCCTCCCTTACCACAAAGGCAATCTCTGCTCCTGTCAGTCCATGCAGTTTGGTCGCAAATTCTTCAGGTTTAACATCCTGGCTTAGCGGGAGGTTTCGGGCATGGATACCAAAGATTTTTTCGCACCCCTGAACATCCGGCATGGGAACCTCTATGATGGAGTCAAAGCGTCCCGGTCTGGTCAAAGCGTTGTCTAAGAGATCAGGCCTGTTGGTGGCAGCCAGGACGATAATCCGCCCAAGGTCAAGAACGCCGTCCATGAGGGTCAAAAGCTGGGCCGTAAACCTGGAATCCAGACGCAGGCTTTCATCAGCGGTTCTTGACTGGGCAATGGCGTCTATTTCATCAAAAAAAACAATGGCTGGCTGGGATTGTCTGGCTGTTTCAAATAACCGGCGCAGCTTCTCTTCTGACTCACCATGCCATTTGGTAATGAGTTCCGGCCCGCTGACCGGTATGAAAGCGGCCTTACTCTCATGGGCGACCGCCCGGGCCAGAAGGGTTTTCCCACAGCCGGGAGGGCCGTGAAGCAGAACTCCCTTGCGGGGAGGGATGCCTAATCTTCTAAGCACCTCAGGATGTTTCAGAGGCAGTTCAATAGTTTCACGCAACAGCAGGACAACCTCATCCAAACCTCCGACATCGTTATAGCCGGTTTCAGGGATATCCTGGCCGGCTGGTACATCATTTGTTCCGGAAGTTTCCATAGGGAGCAGCTGACTTCTGGGGTTGATGTTTTTATTTTTGAATGCGGGATCATGCTTCGTCAGAGCATCAACCCTGGCCAAAACCGCTGAAAGATCGAAATCAGGGCAGATATCCAGGCGAAGCTTTCCGGCCTCTTCTTCCAGGACTGACTTGAGACGGGCCTTGTCAATTTCTGCTCCATCTTCTTCAAATACAGGATATATCCTGTCAAGAAACAGGCAGCCCCAGTCCCATCCTCCGCGCTTGGTCCGGCAGTAATCCCGGTTGCAGGTTCTTTTCTGTCTACACTGGTAACAGTCATAAAGCGTCCAGATACTTTTAAGGGTATTCAGATCGGCTTTTTGACCATCTACAAAAATGGCCGCTTTGGGCAGAAGTTTTATCAGATTCCAGTAATCAATGATTGCATCCCGAAGAACAGCGCTGTCAGTCAGGTAAATGTCTATCCTGCAGATCTCATCCGCAGGACTTTCATATTCAATGCCTAGAAGCATCCCGGCATAGGAAATAATCTGCTCATCTTTATCCCTGTTTCCGGTCAGAGCAACTTCAAAAGTTACAACAATATCAGAAAAATTCATGTGAATCCCCGCTTCATTCTCCACCGGCCAGGGCACGCATGACAATTTCACGATCAATAATTCCCAGCAGGCGTTTTTCAGAATCAACAACCACAATCCTTTTTACGCTCTTGTCCACCATGAGTTTTATCACATCCGTCAACGGATCTTCATGCTGCACGGTAAAGACGTCTCTGTTCATGATATCTTGAGCTGACCCCTCAATACTTGGGGGCAGCTTTGCAGATGAAGAGAGCGCGGAGATCAGGGAGTTCAGCAATCCAGGTTTTTTCTTTTGGGTAAACCGGGCTGCAATGTCCCTGTCCACCACTATGCCCAGAACTTTCATGTTCGAGTCCACTACCACCACCCGGCGCAGGGGAGTAGCCAGAATTTGCTCCAGCACCCGGGTCAGAGGAGATTCAGGGGATGCAGTGGGCACCTGTTGGTACATGACCTCGCCTGCTGTCCTGCCCAGACTTTTGGGAAGTTGAGGTATTGATTCCGTTATGGCGGCAGCTCTGGAAACAGCCCGCAACACATCCACCCGGCTGACAATACCCATGATATTTCCATCATCGTCAACCACCGGCAGGCGTTTGATGTTATTTCCGGCCATACGGACCAGGGCCTCGGAAAGATCGGTCTTAACATTGATGGTTTGAGCCGGGCTGGTCATGATGTCCCGGGCTGCAAGTCCTTTTGTTTCCAGCAGCTGGAAGTGTTCATCCTGCATCTCTGGAGAAAGCTGGCTCTGCAAAGCAAGACGCAGGTCCATGGATGCCCGCTGCAAAAGGTCTCCGCCGGTGATGATCCCCACAATCCGGTTTTTATCAATTACAGGTGCCGCCTTGACCCCTTTATGCAGCAAAAGCCTGGCCACCTGGGAAACCTGAAGCCCGGGTTCAACCGTAAACACCTCGCGACTCATCACGTCCCTGATGCGCATGGGGCAATGCATGACAGCCTTGCCTTGGAGCACCAGTACTGTTCCTTTGTCAACAATGTTTTCCAGAACAGGCAGAAAGTCAGCCACCCGGTCAGGTATATCCACGATTTCCACAATAACGGGCAGGTCTTCCGAAAGCCTGAGGATCTTGGCGGTATGCAAAAAGCTGCTTGCCCCAAAACCCATGAAGCCACGAGTGACGGTAACTCCGGCCATGCCCCGTTTTCTTGCCTCTTCAACAATAAGCTCATGCACAGGTTTTCCTGCTTTCTGGGCTAACTCGCCTGTAAAAACACGTATGAGTTCCACATCGGTCATGGCTTTCATGCCTCACTCCTGTTCAAATAATTCTTCCGGTTAAATAGTTTTCCATCCGGAAATTCTTTACTTCCGGATGCTGAAACTGATGGTTTTCATTCCGGAAAGGAGGAGTTTTTTCTTTTGGCAAGGAAATCAAGCAATTATGAGGAGGCGTATTTTAATACGTTGACGAATAATTGTGCAGATTGACGCCGCCAAAGGGAAAAAGAACCGTTTCCGGATGAAAACTAAATAACCAAGAAAAGGGCTAAAAAACCCAGAGCGTTCTGCCCAAGGACTTTAAGCCCCAATATAATCCATTAATTGTCCTGGACCAAAGCTGAACTTTCAAAAATATAAGTTGAAAAAGTGGTAAAAGCACCCATGAACCCCACCAGAAGAATAATCCGCAAACGTGTTGGGATAAGTCCACGTTCGCAGGCCATAACCAAGAGCGGTCCAAACAGAAAACAGCCCAAAATGTTCACTATCCAGGTACCCCATGGAAAAATGGGAACCAGAACCGAGTGAACCATCCCGGAGTCAGTATCTGGAAGGGGTCCTTAAAGCTCCAGCCAAAGCCAGCAGTAATATTATATTCATGATTATCTCAATAAAAAACCACGCTCAAGGCGTGGTTAAGAGGATGCTTGA
>SLAE01000179.1 GCA_007127015.1 Desulfonatronospira sp.
GCCCTGCCCTATCTGGATATTATAAGCGCTCTGCGCGAATCGTATGATCTGCCGCTGGCCGCCTACCAGGTCAGCGGAGAGTACAGTCAGATAAAGGCCGCGGCCGGGCATGGCTGGCTGGATGAAAAGAATGTGGTCCTGGAATCAGTTACAGCCATCAAAAGAGCCGGGGCGGATATTATTCTTACTTATTTCACCCTGGACATTTTGAAATGGATAGACGGCAAGAATTAATAATTGACCACTTCATCAAATTGTTCATCTGTTTTTCACATATCTGCCGGAATGATCTCCGGCCTGGAAAAATATGGTGAACAGATCAAAGGATAAATAATGAATCATGAACATTCAAAAAATACCGGGCCCCCTCCTTTAAGGCTCATCGCCTGGGAAATAACCAGATCGTGCAATCTGGCCTGCAGACATTGCCGGGCGGAGGCCCATCCAGAGCCTTATCCGGGAGAACTGGATACCGCGCAGGCCAAAAAACTGATCGACAGCTTTCCTGATACCGGTAATCCCGTGATCATATTTACCGGCGGAGAGCCCCTGCTCAGACCGGATATCTTTGAGCTTATAACTTACGCCGATTCTTTGGGACTTCGCTGTGTCATGGCCACCAACGGAACACTGATCAACCCTGAAAACGCGGCCAGGATAAAGGCATCCGGGATCCAGCGCTGCAGCATCTCCATTGACGGTTCCACTGCCGCCCTGCATGATTCGCTGCGCGGAGTTCAGGGAGCATTTGAGCGGGCCATGGACGGCATAGAACATCTGAAAACAGCTGGAGTAGAATTTCAGATAAATACCACAGTCACCAGGGATAATCTGGACAAATTCAAGGATATATTTCATCTGGCCCAGGAGCTTGGAGCCGTTGCCTGGCATATTTTCATGCTCGTGCCAACCGGCCGGGGCGCCAGGATAACTGATCAGTTCATAACTGCCGCGCAATATGAGGAAGTGCTCAACTGGTTTTATGATTTTCGCAAAACCACGGACATGCATCTCAAAGCCACCTGCGCTCCTCATTATTACCGGATCATGCGCCAGCGGGCCAGAGAAGAAAATATGGCAGTGAACAAGGAAAATTTCGGACTTGACGCCATGACCAGGGGGTGCTTGGGCGGAATCGGCTTCTGTTTTATCTCCCACACCGGGCAGGTGCAGCCCTGCGGATACCTGGAACTGGACTGCGGCAGCATCAGGGATACTTACTTTCCTGAAATATGGAAAAATTCGCTTCAGTTTAAGCAGTTAAGAGATATCAGGGAATACAAGGGCAAATGCGGGATCTGCGAATACCACCGGGTCTGCGGAGGCTGCAGGGCCAGGGCGCACACCATGCGCGAAGACTTTCTGGAAGAGGAGCCTTTATGCTCATATATGCCGGACAGAACCCCAAAAACATGCGCGAGAGCATCACCACTGTCTCCGGAGAAAAAGAATCATGAATAAAACCTCGGTTGTTTTGAGCGATGTGGACAAGAAGATCCTGGACATCATCCAGACCGGTTTTCCCATTGAACACAGGCCATATGCTTTGATAGGCAAAAGAACAGGACTTACGCAGGCTGAAACTCTGGCCAGGATCAGAGCCATGAAGCAAAAAGGGGTGATCCGCAGGATCGGGGGGAACTTTCAGTCCCGCAAGCTTGGCTGGCACAGTACTTTATGTGCCGCGTCAGTTCCCGAGGATAAACTGGAGGAATTCGTGGCTGAAGTGAACAGGCATCCCGGTGTGACCCATAACTACTTGAGGCGGCACCGAAACAATGTCTGGTTCACCTATATCGGACCTTCAAAGGAAGAAGTCAAGAAATCACTTGAAGAGATCACCGCCGGAACAGGCATTGAAATACTTAATCTGCCCGCCCGAAAAATGTTCAAGATCAAGGTGGATTTTCCAATGGAATAGCTGAAGCTGATTCAGGATTATGACCGTTTATTCTGATCTTGCCCCGCTGTGCCCGGTAAAGGCTCCTTGCCCAGTTCTTCCAGGAGCTCCACCCTTTTTTGATGTCTGCCCCCTTCGAAACTGGACTGCAAAAAAACATCCATTATGCTTTTGGCCAGATCCACCCCTATGACTCTTTCCCCCATGCATAATATATTGGCATTATTATGCATCCTGGACATCCGGGCCATATATTCATTGGCGCACAGCGCCGCCCGGATCCCCTGGAACCTGTTTGCGGCCATGGACATGCCAATACCGGAACCGCAAATAAGGATTCCCGGGCATCCATGAACCAGCACCAGTGAACAGACCTTTGCCGCGTATTGCGGATAGTCACAGCTTTTATATTCCAGCGGACCGACATCCAGCTTGTTCCAATCAGGACCAAGATGATCCATCAGGGCTTTTTTCAGCATGAGTCCGGCATGATCAGAGCCAAAGACAATGGTCTTACTTTCCAAATCACGCTCCAAAAACTTACTCGCCCATATACTTGATCATTCGGTTTTCTACAAATGTTTGCCTCTTGACCCCAAGCTCTTTTCGCAGGTGAACGATCTCTTCCTCCAGAAAAAGGATCTGCCCCAGAACAAGATCCAGGTCCGGATCCTTAAGGTCCAGATATTTATCCTTGAGGTTGCGCCTGCTGCAGATCACCTCTGCAAGCCTTAGCTTTTCCTGATCAAGTCTTTTTTTCAGCTGATTGATTTCCCACTGGTGCCAGAAACGAATGAAATTCCAGCGGATCTCGCTGAAAATCAGCCGCCAGGCAATGGTAAACAACTGCCACGGGTCAAGTTCATAATGGGGAGTATAACCGCGCATCGGTACCTGAGAGGCCATCTTCTGCTCCATAGTTAGGTTGGACAAGTTATTTCTTTACCTGAAAACTTATTTTCACTGAACAAGGTGTTATTTACTCTTTAAAACATAGTTCCTTGAAATTGACCAGAGGATCAACAGGACTGCTGTTCATTCGTCTTCGCACAATAGACAGCCCGTAGGGAAAATAAAATCCGGGCATGGCAATGAAAGCATGTGCCAAGGCTTTCATGAAATATTATGGGCCTTAGGTCAATATAAAAAAACACTTTGAATATTTTCCGGCAGATCCAGTTCAAGCTGTTCAGGTTTCCAGTCCTGATCCAGATCAATTGATCTTATCAGGATGGTCGCCTGGTTGTCATCGAAAAGCTGCATGTCCAGTCTCGAAAAATAAACAAGACCGTTTTTCTGCTCCAGACCGTCAAATTCAACCCGCCATCCCTCACCAAAAACATATTTCAGGTTGCCGGCCTGATTGAGAACCACACTGCTTATGCGTTCATCCTCAAAATGATACTTCCACTTGCCGTTTTCAAACTCAACATGATGGTACTGCCCTGGAATGAGCACATCAAAATATCCCATGAGAACAAGAGCTGTCTCGTGCAGATTAAAGGGGATGGGAAATCCTAGGAGTGCGGCCCCCATGCTTCCGTCTGAATGCAGATACCTGGTCCGTTCATCAGGAAAATATGCCTGCCAGGTCAGTTCATCTTCAAGCCACATGGAAAATATCCGCCCGAAGCCTGCGGAAAGGTCCATGCGTACAGGATGACCGGAGAAACCCCATATAGAGGCCTGAAAACGATTTCTGCTTTCCGCGGTGACAAAGCTTATGCTGGAACGGATTATGAAACCTCTGCCCTGGACGTATTCAGGTGTTTTAGCCCGGAAATCGCCCCAGACAACTTCAGGAGGACGCTCGACAGGCATTCTTTTGGGTGCGCAGGAGGCGGTCAGGATTAAAACACATACAGCCAGGCAGAATATTTTAAAATAATTCATCATGGCATCGCGGCCCGGGTGTTCTTGTCGGGCATATTCTTGATTTTGTCGATAATTTTTCGAATATGTTCATCATTTTCTGATCCATGCGCAAGAGCCTGCTCATATCCGAAAAGTGCATCTTCAATCCTGCTCAGCGCCCGGGCGATATCGCCGTAGTGCTCCCAGATGACCGGGTCGTCATCCACCGCTTTTACTGCGCGCAGAATCTCTTCCCAGGCCTGGGTAAACTTTCCCTGCCGGTAATATACCCAGGCCAGGGAATCTATATAATAGCCGTTGCCCGGGTCAAGCTCAAGCGCTCTTTGAATGAGAATCAGCGATCTTTCCAGGTCCTGATCCTGATCGGCCAGGGTGTATCCCACATAATTCAGAGCCTGATGATGTTCCTGATCAATTGCGATTACTTCTTCCATAACCTTGATGGATTTGTCTTTTTCACCCTTTTTGTCCCAGACCACACCTTTGCGAAATAAAAAATCAGTGTCCCTGGGCCACATTTCCAGGGCCTGCTCAAGAACATCCAGTGCCTGTGCGTACTCATCCGTAATCTCCAGGATCACTGCTTCATAGAGATAAAGTCTGCGGGCGGAAGGATGAATTTGTTGACCGCTTCGGGCATATTCCAGAGCATGTTCATATTCCTGCTGGCTGAAAAAAATCTGCAGCTTCAGTGTCAGGGCCTGCAGGTGGCTTGGACTGTCTTCAGGAACCTGCTGCAGATATTCAAGAGCGCCCATGGCATCGTCAAATCCTTCATATGCGACCACAGCCAGGTAATAATTGATGCCTGCCGGATAATCCTGGTTAAGCATCATGTCCTGCAGAAAGCTCCGGGCGTGTTCAAAAAATCCGTTGTGCACAAAAAGCTGAACCACTCTCAACTGAAAATAATACATTTCAGGTCCGGACCTGGCCGTTTCCAGTGCATTATCCGGATTATTCATAAGCAGATTCAGTTCAACAATGCGCAGTATCAGATCCGGATTAAACTCTCCGAGCCTTAAGAGCTGCTGATAGGTCTTTTCTGCCTGCAGATAGTTGCGTTGCTGCTCATAAATAAAGGCTTTTTCCGCCCAGGCCTGCAAAAAACCTGGTCTTTGCCTCACTGCCTGCTGCAGATAATCTGCAGCCTTCCTGTAATTTCCCAGCTCGCTGCTGGCCCGGCCCAGATAGTAGTTTATCTCCGGGCTTCTTTGATCAGCAGGGACTTCCTCAAGAAAATCCACCACTCTGGCGTGCTCATTTATCTCAAGGTAGAAGGCAGCCAGGTTTTCGTAAGCCAGAAGATCTCCAGAAACCAGTTCCTTATAGCGCGACAAAGACTGGACAGCCTCTTCCTGTCTGTTATCTTCGAGATAAAGCTCTGCCAGCAGAAAATGCAGATCCGGGTTCTGCGGAAAAAGCTCTATCCCCCTGTGCACAGTTGACTGTGCCTGAGACTTTTTTCCCTGATCGCGGTAGACCCTGGCCAGTTCCATGAACAATCCATAGCCCGGAGCTATGTTCAGGGCATTTTCCAGGGCAAATACCGCGCTGTCCCCGTCGTTTCTGGCCAGATAATCTAAAGCTTCCAGGTAATGATAGATGACCATGGCCTGCGGCGAAAGCTTCCACTGCGCCTCATGCCCGGCCATTTGATCAGTGTTATGCTCCGTTTTAGAAGCACAGGCTGTAATGCTCAAAAGAAGCAGCGAAAGGAATAAGATTTTGTGGTACATAATTTTCCAGATTGGCGAAAAAGCTTAAGTCTCTCAAGGACAAATAGAAGAGGCTTACTCCTCGATCCATTCCTGGGAGAAATCACCGATATTTTTTTTGATCCGCGCCTTTATCTTTTCCAGAAGCCTTGCTTCTATCTGGCGCACCCTCTCCCTGGTAATGCCGTGTTTATCCCCGATTTCCCGCAAAGTCTCCGGCGACTCCGCCAGAAGTCTAAATTCAATGATATCTTTTTCCTTATCGGTCAGCTGCGGCATCATCTCTTCGATATTCTGGCGCAGCAGTTCAGCGGTTTCACCCTTGAGCACTTCCTCTTCGGCTCCGATTCCGCCTGCCGGGATAACGCTCATCGGGGTAACCTCCGAGTCTTCGCTGTAAGGCATGTCCAGAGACAGGTCGTGCTGACCGAGGCGCTGACCCATTTCCACCACTACTGATTCAGAAACATCCAGGCTCTGGGAGATGGCGTCCGTATCAGCGGTGATGCCCAGAGATTCAAGCCTCTGTCTTTCCTTGCTCAGGTTGTAGAAAAGTTTGCGCTGGGCCTGCGTGGTGCCTATTTTGACCATGCGCCAGTTGTCCATGATGAACTTCAGTATGTAGGCTCTTATCCAGAACGAAGCATAATAGGAAAATTTGATCCCCTTGTCCGGATCGAATTTCTTCAAAGCCTTCATCAGGCCAACATTGCCCTCCTGGATGAGATCAAGCACGTTTTTCATCCATCTGCGTTGAAATTCCATAGCTATCTTGACCACAAGACGCAAATTGGCGGTGATGATCCTAAATGCGGCTTCCTGATCCCCTTCGTCTCGGAATTTTCTGGCCAGTTCAAATTCTTCTTCCGCGGTCAAGGTAGGAAAATTGCTTAACTGACGCATGTAGATGCGTAAGGCATCCATGGGGACCGGCGCGTTGCTGGGCAATGGATTAACTTCCTGCCCGACGGTGCTTTCCAGCTTTTCGGCCATTTTTTTTTCGTTCAGCTGTCCATCCTGTCCTTTCTGTTCGGACTGATGTCTTTTTTTGCCGCTCATATCTTATACCTGCCGGGTTTATGGCTTTTAAAAAATAAGCTTTATTAATTGACAGTCAAAAGTTCTTAACCAATTGAATTCATTTACCATGATTCTACCTGTTTGTCATTCCGGCGAAAGCCGGAATCCACTTTCTTTTCAATAGGATAAAAACTGGATGCCGGATTAGTCATCCCGGACCCCGATCCGGGACCGGTATGACGGAGAACTTTTGACTCTCAAGTTTATTGTCAAGCACGATTTACGTAAATCTTTTATCCCGCATGATCAATATTTTTCAACAGTAAATTTATGATATCAAAACTCTACTTTACCTTCATTATGAATAACGATATCTGTGGCACATGCAATTTTCAGAATTTTTATCCACAAATGAGATCGGTATTTTTGACGGAGCCATGGGTACTTTGCTTCAATCCAGAGGACTGAAGCCCGGGCAGTCTCCCGAAGAGTTCGGGCTGAAAAGCCGGGACGCGGTCATGGAAGTGCACACCCTTTATCTGGAAGCAGGCGCCGGAATCATCACCACTAATACTTTTGGAGGGACGCGCTGCAAGCTGAATTCAAATATCGATCCAGTGGACTTCAACAGGACCATGGCCGCTCTGGCGCGCCGCGCCGCTGGGGATAAAGCTTTTGTCGCCGGAAGCGTAGGACCTACAGGCAGGATGCTTGCGCCCCTGGGAGACGCTTCCTTCCTGGAAATCCTTGAAGCTTTCAAAGAACAGATACGCGGGCTGGTCCAGGGAGGAGTTGATCTGATCCTGGGAGAAACCCATATGGACCTTGCTGAAGCAAGAGCCGTGGTCATGGCTGCCCGGTCGGAAAGCAAACTTCCGGTGGCCATCTCCATGACCTTTGAAAAAGGCATCAGCCTGACCGGCACCTCACCCGAAGTTTTTGCGGACACCATGCAGAATCTGGGTGCTGACGTAATCGCCATAAACTGCAGCTCAGGCCCTGAGGACTTTGTCCCGCTCATCCGGGCCATGCTGCCAAGACTTAATACCCCCCTGCTCATCGAACCCAATGCAGGCATCCCGGAACTGGAAAACGGACAGACTGTTTTCAAGGTCGGTCCCGAAGAGTTTGCGGAAAAACTTAAAGTTTTTCCTGAACTTGGAGTAAAATTTCTGGGAGGCTGCTGCGGGACGACGCCGAAACATATCAAAGCCTTAAGCCGAATGGCCTCAGGACTTGAATATAAACCTGCGCAGCCGCGGGATATTCCCAGCATTGTTTTGACTTCAAGGACCAGAAGCGTGCCTCTGGGTTTTGCATGCCCTCCAGTGCTTATCGGCGAAAGAATAAATCCCACGGGCAAGAGCGATCTGGCTGATGAGCTTAAGGGCTTTTGTTTCACCCGGGCGATGAAGCTGGCTGAAGAGCAGTCTCAGGCAGGGGCAGGAGTGCTGGATGTTAATGTCGGAGCAGCCATGGTCGATGAAGAAAAGGTTTTGCCTGCTCTCTGCCGCGAACTGGTTTCCAGGCTGGACATTCCTCTTTGCGTCGACTCAAGCAGTATCCGGGCTATTTACGGGTCTTTGCTGGAATATCCAGGAAGCGCCCTGGTTAATTCCATTAGCGGTGAAAAAGACAAGCTGGAAGTTCTGGGTCCGATCTGCCGGGATTTCGGAGCACCCTTCATCCTGCTCCCCCTGCAGTCAGGCAGAATGCCGGGCACTGCGGGCGAACGCCTGCAGATAATCGAGAAACTTCTTGACAGGGCTGATCAGCTGAACATTCCGCGCAGACTCATCCTGGTGGATGTGCTTATTATGACTGTTTCCTCCCATCCCCGGGCGGCGCTTGAATGCCTGGACACCATACGTTACTGCCGGGATAAATTAGGACTTGGCACGGTGGCTGGTCTGTCTAATATTTCTTTTGGGCTTCCTGCAAGAGATCTGATCAATTCCGGATTTCTTAGCATGGCTCTGGCTCACGGACTGATCTCCTTTATCGGAGATCCTCATTCGACGCGTCTTAACGAAACCCTGGCCGCAAGCAATGTCCTTCTAGGTCATGATCCGCAGGCAGGCAATTTCACCAGAGATTATGCCGGATGGACGCCGGCCGGAGAATACAGCCCGAAGCCGCTGCAAACTGCAGGCTCCTTTGAATCAACTATTCAGGAAGCAGTGGTCAAAGGCAGAAAGGATGACATAATCGCTCTTCTGAAGCAGGAAGTAGATTCCGGAAGAGATCCGTTTGAGCTGGTCAACAGCGAAATGATCCCGGGGATAAACCAGGTTGGTGAACAATACGAAAAACGCACCCTGTTTCTGCCGCAGCTGATTTTAAGCGCTGAAACCATGAAGACGGGCTTTGAATACCTGCACCCCCTTTTACAGCAGGATCAGCAAAAAAAGGGACCTACTGTGATCATGGCCACTGTGGAAGGAGACATTCACGACATAGGGAAAAACATTGTCTGCCTCATGCTCAGAAACTACGGCTTTCATGTGGTCGATCTGGGAATTGACGTTCCCGCGGATGAAATCATGGTTCAGGCCAGGAAGCACAGGGCCGGTCTTATCGGCCTGTCAGCGCTTATGACCACGACAATGTCCAGGATGGAAGAATGTCTTGAACTGCTGCACCTCGAAAAAATTGACAGCAAAGTCATGATCGGAGGCGCAGTTGTAACCCGGGCCTATGCGGACAGGATTGGAGCGCACGGCTATGCCTCTGATGCTGTCAGTGCGGTGAAAACCGCCCAGAAACTGTGTTCGCTGCGACAAACCCCATTATAAAGGATGAAAAACTATGAATATCCAGCAAAAATTAATCAGCTTTTTTCTTTGTCTGCTGCTTTTCTGGTTCCTGCCCGGCAGTGTATCCGCAGAGGAGCGGGAAATACCAGAAAGAGTGGATACTGCCGACATAGAGAGCCTTGTAGAGCAGGAAAGTGGAAAAATCCTCATACTGAATTTCTGGGCCACATGGTGCGCTCCGTGCAGAGCGGAAATCAGAGACCTGGTGCGCATCAGGGATGAATTTCCAGAGGATGAACTGAGCATCATCGGCATCTCCTTTGACTTCAATCCTGCCGCGGTACCTCCATTCATGCAGAGGAAAAAGATGAACTACCCCGTGTACATTGCTGCTCACAACGTAATGGAGGAGCTTGAAGTGACCAGCATTCCATACACAATGATTTATGATCAGGACGGAAATCTTGACCAGGTACACGATACGCATCTTGACCGGGAAACCATCTTGACAATAATTGATGACCTGTCGGCAGATTCAAATTGACTAGACTTTATTTACGCAAAGCCAGAATAAACGACGTCAAGTCCATTCACACGATATTAATGGAGTGTTCCAGACAGGATCTTCTGCTGCCCCGTTCATACAGTGATCTTTACAGCCATCTCAGGGATTACTTCGTGGTGGCTGAAGATCAGGGCACAAATATTTACGGGTGCTGCGCCCTGAGCATAGTCTGGGACAACCTGGCTGAAATCCGTTCGCTGGCCATTGTACCTGAACTGCGGACCATGGGCTGGGGCGGAAAACTGGTTGAATCCTGTATGAGCGAAGCTCTGACCCTGGGCATCTACAAAGTGTTCACCCTTACATATCAGACCACTTTCTTCGCCAGACAGGGCTTCAGAGAGATTACCAAGGATATGCTCCCTCAAAAGGTCTGGGCGGACTGTCTTCAATGCCCGAAATTTCCGGATTGCGACGAAACAGCCATGCTCATGGAAATGTAGCTCAACTTCAATCAGGGGCATATCAAGATGAAGGAAATCTATTCGGCCGGACAGATTGCCTGCCGCGTCCGGAAATTAGGGGAAACAATCGCTGAGGATTACAGGAACCGTGAACTGCTGGCCGTATGTATTCTCAAGGGGGCCTTCATCTTTTTTGCGGATCTTGTGCGCTGCATAAACACTGAACTGCAGATAGACTTTGTGCGCCTTTCCAGCTACGGCAATCAAGCTGATTCAAGCGGAAATATCCTGATCACCAGGGATATCGAGGCTGACATTAGAAATAAAAACATTCTTCTGGTGGAAGATATCGTTGATACCGGATTATCCCTGTCATATCTGAGCAGTAACCTGCGAAACAGAGGAGCTTCAGAGGTTAAAATCTGCGCCCTGGTGGACAAACGTGAACGCAGAAGAACTTCCATCCGGGTGGATTATTCCGGATTCACCCTGCAGAAAGGCTTTCTGGTAGGGTATGGACTGGACATTGCGGAGAAATACAGGAATCTGCCGGGAATTTATGAGGTGGATCCCGACAAAGAAATAAATAAAGAAATTCAAGCCAATAATCGCGAGACACCTTATGATTGTTGAATGCCCAAACTGCAGCACAAAATACAGATTAGACCGTCCTGCAAAAAATGAAGGCCTTAAGCTGCGCTGTACCAGGTGCAGACACGTCTTTAACCTTCCCCGGAACGAGAAGTCAGATGAAGAAATGCGTCAGACTGAATCCGAAGCCGGCAATGAACATGATTTTCTTCTGGGAGATGTAAGCGCAGATGAAGCAGGAGGAAGATCCAGAAAAACCAGAATCGTGGTTTTTATTGTCATACTGGCCGCCATAATCGGAATAAGCCTGTACGTCTCCCTGCCCAGGATCGCCGAACACGTATACATCCCTTACCTGAGCAGTGATGAAGGGCGTGGCGAAGTAACCCTGAAGAAGACTTTTGCAGAAGATGATCTCCGGAACATTTCTCTGGAAAATATCCGTCAGTATTTCGTAAACAATGAAGCCATCGGGCAGATGTTTGTCATTGAAGGAAGAGCGGTAAACCTGTTTGATCATCCGAGATCCATGGTCATGCTCAGGGCGGTTCTATACGATCCGGATGGGGAGGCAGTCAAAAAAAATGAATTTCTGTGCGGAAATATTGCTTCGCTTTTTCAACTGCAGATTTCCTCCAGGGAGGAACTGGAATCCATACTCAACTCCAGACTTGGAGTCCTGACCACGAACAAATATATCGCCCCGGGCGCGTCAACGCCTTTCATGACCGTCTTTTACAACCCTCCTGAAGATGTTGCCGAATTCGGCCTGGAAGTCATCGAGGTCCTCGTTCCCGCGGGCTGATTACATCAGGATCGACCTTTTCCGATTTTACGCGGATTCTTATGCCGGGAATAAAAAAATGCGGCAAAAACAAAGCTTGTTTATGAAAGATAAAACAGTATACATCTGTTCAATTTGCCGGACCAGTCTGCTTCGCTGGCAGGGCCAGTGCCCTAAATGCGGGGAATGGAACAGCCTTGAACCGGAGGTAAAGAGGTCAGGGCAGGTAAATGACGGTGCTGAAGTAAGAAATCATCCTCAAAGTTTGAGCGCTATTGACGTCACCAAAGCCGATTTCCTGACTTCAGGGTTCAATGAACTGGATGAAGTTCTGGGCGGAGGGCTGGTGCCCGGATCCGTAGTCCTTCTTGGCGGAGAGCCGGGGATCGGCAAGTCCACTCTTCTGTTGCAGCTTTTAAGTATGGTGGAAAAAGAAAACGGCAGGGCTTTATACGTCAGCGGAGAGGAGTCTTTGCCCCAGATCCGCTCCCGTGCCCAAAGACTTAAGCTCAACCAGGAGAGTATTCAGGTTCTGGCCACCGGTTCACTTGAAGACGTATTGCACGCCCTGAACATAGAAAAACCATGCCCTTTAATGATTGTAGACTCGGTTCAGACAATAAGCGGTTCAGAGCTACATTCCATTCCGGGATCGCCTTCTCAGATCCGTCTGGTGGCTTCCAGACTGATCCAGGAGGCCAAAGACAAGGGAACCTGCATAATTCTGGTCGGTCACGTGACCAAGGAGGGTCAGATAGCCGGTCCAAGGCTTCTTGAACATATGGTGGATACGGTTATTTACCTCGAAGGAGACAAAGAGCGCCTGTTTCGCGTTCTGAGAGTGAATAAGAACAGGTTCGGCCCGACCAACGAAATAGTCATGTTCAGCATGAGCGCTTTAGGCATGGAGGTGATCAGCGATCCCTCCACCTTTTTTCTTCAGGCCAGAAAACCTGGACTGAGCGGGACTGCCGTGGTCATGGCGGTTGACGGATGCAAACCTTTCGGCGTGGAGGTCCAGGCACTGTCTACTTCCAGCTTCCTGAGCATCCCTAGACGTACAGCCCTCGGATTTGATCTGAACCGGTTGCATCTTCTGCTGGCGGTCATGGAAAAAAAGCTGCAGCGGGGCCTGGCCCAGTCTGACATATACACCAAGATCGGAGGAGGCCTGAGGCTTGTTGATCCTGGACTGGATCTTGGTCTGGTGGCTGGAATCCTGTCATCTTTTCATAACCGCTGCCTACCTGAAAGAGCGGTTTTCTGGGGAGAGGTGGACCTGAACGGTCAGATCAGACAGGTGCCCGGACATGAACAAAGACTCAAGCAGGCATCGAGAATCGGCTACAAACCTGTATTCTGTCCACAAAGTTCCGACGGAAAACAGGGAATTTCCACAATCATGGAAATGCAGGAGGTTTTATTTAAATCCTGAATCTATAAAATCATTGTAGTTTTATTGCTTCTGCAGGTTCCGGGGTTTGTCCGAACGGCAGTAAACTGTCTGAGCGACTTAGACAGATTTAATCAAAATCCCTTAATCATCCGACTTTTCATGTAATAAATAAGATTTTCCTGCAAAACGCTGATTCATTCACGAACTGGATTTTGATTTAGTCTGTCTTGGAGCGAGTTTTTACGGCCGTTTGGACAAATTTCGGAACCTGTTTCAAGGTTACAGTTAAATTAAAACCCGAAGCTGCTTAAATCTTTTTTCTCCTGCGCAGCCAGCTGATAAGCCTTGGTTCATGGCCCTGATCCTTGGGCTGATAGAATTTTCTTTCCTTCAGTTTTTCCGGCA
>SLAE01000168.1 GCA_007127015.1 Desulfonatronospira sp.
GACACCAGACTGACCTTTGAGGCCCTCAAGGCAGTGGATCTTTATGTGGTCATGGAGTATTACATGACACCTTCGGCAGCCCTTGCCGACTATATATTTCCTTCGGCAACCACAGTGGAGCAGCCTCAGCTCTGGACCACCGGAGGATTCTGCATGACCTGTCCTCCGGGCATCGAACCCCTGTACGAACGAAGGGATACATACCAGTTCTATAAAGGCCTGGGCCTGCGTCTGGGTCAGGAAAACGACTGGCCCTGGAAAGACCTGGAAGAGGCCTATGACTATGTCCTGGAGCCTGCCGGAGTAACCTTCAAAGAACTGAACAAGACCTACGGCTTTTTCGGCAGGCGTGAATACAAAAGATATGAAAAATACGGGTTCGGAACTCCATCAGGCAAGGTGGAGCTTTATTCCTCAATTTTTGAAGAGCTGGGGTGCGATCCTCTGCCTGAATACAAGGAGCCTCTCTGGAGCCCGGAAGGAAGTCCTGATCTGGCTGAGGACTATCCCTTCATTCTGATCACCGGCAGCAGGTTCATGCCCATGTACCATTCCGAGCAGCGCCAGTTCGAATCCGCCAGGAAGCGAGTCCCGGATCCCCTGGCCTGGATGCATCCGGATGCGGCCGGAGCCCTGGGGCTGGAAGAGAATCAGTGGGTAAAAGTCAGTTCCCCCAAGGGAAGTATAAGGATGCGTCTTAAATTCTCGACCATCATGCATCCCAGGATGGTCGACGTGCAGCACGGCTGGTGGTTTCCGGAAAGAAAGGAAGAAAAGCCCGAGCTGTTCGGGGTGTTTGAATCCAACGCGAACATGCTCTGCCCGGTCGATGCCGAGCACTGCAGTCCGGAAATCGGCAGCTGGCCTCATTCAGCTCTTTTATGCCGGGTGGAAAAAGCCTAACAGCCGATCAAGCGGACATGTCCTGAAGGAAAAAGAGCGATTTTAAAAGCAAAGGGAGCGGTTGCCTGATCCAGGATCTTGGTATAAGCTCGGAAAGCAGCAGACGCTGAGACTGCCCGGAGCCTGTCAGGCCATACTGCAAAACCGGGGGTCCGCTCCCTTTTTCTTTTTGAGTCTTAGGCCCGGAACATTTGTGCATAAAACGGTCCGGCATAATTTTTTATTCAGTAAATACTTGGAGAAACAAGTCGAAAATGATCCAGGACAACTATGGCCGGGGTATAAGTTATCTGCGTCTGAGCATTACGGACCGCTGCAATCTCAACTGTTTTTACTGCCGTCCGGGCAAGGGGACCAGGTTTATTCCGCATAAAAATATCCTGACCTACGAGGATATGCTTTATCTGCTGCACAGTGTGTCCGGACTCAAGGTGCAGAAAGTCCGGCTCACCGGGGGAGAGCCCTTTGCCCGCCGCGATATTCTCTATTTTCTGCACCGGTTAAAACACGAACTGCCCGAGCTCGACCTCAGGCTGACCACCAACGCCACTCTGATTGCCGGCAAGATCAGAACCCTGAAGGATATCGGCATTAAAGGCCTGAACATTTCCCTGGATACTCTGGACAGGGATAAGTACCGACGCATCACCGGCCATGACAGTCTGAACAGCGTCCTGACCAGTATCGAGCGTTGTCTGGAAGAGGGCATCAGAGTAAAGATAAACGTGGTGGCTTTAAAAGGCGTAAATGACGACGAACTGGATGATTTCATCCAGCTGGCTGTAGACAGGCCTGTGGATGTGCGCTTCATAGAATTCATGCCCATTGGAGAAAAGACTCTCTGGAAAAAGGACTACTACTGGCCTTCAGCAGAACTTCTGCAGGCTGCCGAAAAAATCATCGCTTTAAACCCGGTTCATATTCTGGATAAAAACCACGGCCCGGCCAGGATGTTCCGGCCCGGCAACGGGCTTGGCCGCCTGGGAGTTATATCTCCGCTCAGCGAACATTTCTGTACCACCTGCAATCGTTTGCGCATTACCGCCAACGGAGGGCTGCGCACATGTCTTTTTTCAGACCGGGAGTACAGACTCCTGCCTCTGATCCGTTCCAGAAGAATAAGCCGGGAAAAGCTGCTTCTGGTGCTCAAGCGGGCCGGACAGAGAAAGCCCATGGGACATGAGCTGTACACCGGAAACGAACCAAAAAGCCTGTGCCGGAGGGTGATGTCCTCCATCGGCGGATAATTTTCCGGGACTTTCAATGCTTAAGGCAGCAGTTGATCTAAACAGCATCCGGGACAACTTCCTTTTTCTGCGCAAAAAGACTCAAAGCCGGATAATGGCCGTGGTCAAGGCCGATGCTTACGGCCACGGACTGAAAGAGGTCTCGATCAGTCTTGCGTCAGCCGGGGCAGAGACTTTCGGAGTGGGAACGGTCAGGGAAGGTCTGCTCTTGAGGAATTGTCTGGACAGGGTCCATATTTATTCTCTTCTTGGTCCAATGGAAGAGGAAGATTATCAGATCATCCGTTCCAGGAGGATCATACCCTTTATTCACTCCTGGGAACAGTTGAAAGCTTTGAGCGAATTTTCCAGAACCTGCACGGAAAAAATCCCTGTAGCCCTGAAGCTGGAAACCGGAATGAACAGACTCGGCTTTCGCGGCTCTGATCTGGAAATGCTGCTTGAACTTTGGAATAACTGTCAGGGCCTGGAACTGGACATGCTGGCTTCCCACCTGGCCTTGACAGATGATCCAATGAAGCAGGATAAAGTGAAGAAGCAGCTGGAGATTTTCATGAAATACTGCCGGGCTTTTGCGAACAAAGGCCTGGAGTTTAAAAAATCCATTGCCAATTCCGCCGCCCTGATAGACTGTCCGGAAACGCATCTGGATATGGTCAGGCCGGGTATTGCTTTATACGGGGACAATCCAGTACGGTCATCGTCTCTAAGAAGCAAAGGTCAGGGACTTGTCCAGGCCATGCACATCACCGCGCCGGTTCTGGCCGTTCATGAACTTAAAGCAGGGGAAGGAGTAAGTTACGGGCTTTGTTTTACCGCCCCGAAAGATATGCGCATCGCGGTTATCGGATGCGGATATGCCCATAATTATTCCCGCATGCTTTCCAACCGGGGCTGGATGTTTTATCAGGGAGAAAGACTTCCCGTCCTGGGACGTGTATGCATGCAGCTGACAGTTTTGGACGCTACCTGCGTACCCGGAATCTCTGCGGGAGAAAAGGTGCATGTTCTGGGCGGATCAGGAGAAAATTCGATAAGTGCCGGAGATACGGCAAGGTGGTGGGGGACTGTGGCCTACGAAGTCTTCTGCCTTCTGGGGCGCAACCCCAGGGAGTACATCCGCAGGGGGTAATCCGGCATGTGGATCATCCTGTCTTTCATAACCGCGATATGCGAAGCGGCCAAGGATGGTCTGTGCAAGAAAAGCCTGCAGAATTTCGATGTGTTCACCATTGCCTGGGTCTGGAAATTCTTCAGCCTGCCTTTTATTCTGCCACTTCTTTTTTTCGCCCCCATACCGGAAACTCTGCCGGGAGAGTTCTGGATGGCTCTTTTTACAGGAGGAGGGCTGAACATACTGGCCACACTTCTTTACATCCGGGCCATAAGCAAATCGGATCTTTCCATAACCCTGCCCCTTCTGAGCTTTACTCCGGC
>SLAE01000150.1 GCA_007127015.1 Desulfonatronospira sp.
CCAGGCAGGCCCCGGCCTTGATCGACCTCTGCACCTGGCTGTGCAGCTCGCTTCTCAGATCATCCCTGGCCATAGGGCCCAGAAGGCAGTCCTCCTGCATTGGATCGCTGTAATGCACCTGATTCATTTCCCTTATAAAGTGGTCCATAAATTCATCCAGAACATCCCGGACAATGATGAGACGCTTGGCCGCAATGCAGCTCTGTCCATTATTCACAAGCCTTCCTGAAGCACAGGTCATGGCTGCTTCCTGAATATCGGCATCTTCCAGAACAATATAGGCATCATTTCCGCCAAGTTCCAGAACAGTTTTCTTTAACATCCGACCGGCCTGCGCAGCCACTGCGCTGCCTGCGGGAGCGCTTCCGGTCAATGTGACTGCCTGAACGTAAGCGTCCTTAATAAGCTCGTTGACCAGATCGTGTCCTATGAGCAAAGTATTGAACACATCTTCGGGAAATCCTGCATCTTCGAACAGTTTGTGGATCTCAAGTGCGCAGCCCGAGACATTGCCGGCATGTTTGAGCATGCAGGTGTTGCCTGCCATAACTGCCGGGATCGCGAAACGAAGCACCTGCCAGAAGGGGTAGTTCCAGGGCATCACCGCCAGCACCGGACCCAGCGGGTTGTAGGTTATAAAGCTCTGAGCGGATTCTGTCCGGATATGTTCATCAGCCAGATACGATTCAGCCTGTTCAGCGTAATAACGGCAGAGCAGGGCGCACTTGTCGATTTCAGCCCTGGATGCGGACAAGGGCTTGCCCATTTCCCGGGTGATCATCCGGGCATAATTTTCTCTTCGATCTTCAAGAATTGAAGCTATGCTTTTCACAAGATCCGCTCTTTGCTCAAATCCAGTAAAACGCCATTTTAAAAACACCTGATAGCTTCTCCAGGGCACAAGCCGTGCCTGTTCTTTGGACATGTCCGGATAGCTGTTCAGCTGCCTGCCGGTGGCTGGATTAATTGTAGTAAAACCCATAAAAATCTCGTCTGATTGTGTTGAATGTAAAAATTCTGATGATTGATCGATTATCCGTCAAAGCGCCAAAGGTGTAAACACTAAGACCAGGAGGCCAAAAAATCAAGTCAGGGGAGGACAATGGAGGGAGAGCCGAACTCTGAAAGCAGTTCTTTTTAGGCTCTTCCGGTGCGGAGGACCCTTTTCATTACTGCAACTCGCAGGAATGAAAAAAATGACTTCTCTCTTCTCCCAAGCTTTTCGGCTCTACTGAGTCTTCGAGGGATTGCCCGGCACCTATCTCAGGGAAGGTGCGTGAACATAGGGCTTAATTTTGCTATTCTTTAATAATTAGTTTCCATCCGGAAATTCTTTATTTCCGGATGCTGAAACTGATGGTTTTCTTTCCGGAAATGAAGAGTTTTTTCTTTTGGCAAGGAAATCAAGCAATTATGAGGAGGCGTATCTTAATACGTTGACGAATAATTGTGCTGATTGACGCCGCCAAAGGGAAAAAGAACCGTTTCCGGATGAAAACTAATTAGCGAATAAGAAAAGTATTCGTAAAAGACAGGTGCCTGGGGGCGAGAGACAAAAACATCCTGCGCCTTGGCTGGAACGCAGGAGGTCCGGGTTTTTTTCGTGCCCAGGCAGAAGCATGGGCACGATATATCAGAGAATTATCAAGACATTGTTGCCAGGAAGCCGCCTAAAACAGCCGTCACTCCGCTTACAGTGGCTGCTATGAATACCCACCAGGTCGCGTTGGCTGCGGTTTTTCGCATCTCATCGGCCTGGTGAAGGGCTTCCTGCCGCGCGCTTTCAATGCGATGCTCAACCTCTTTTTTTAACTGATCAGCCCGATGAACAGCTTCATCCCTGATCATCATGATCCGATCGACAAACTTATCAGCGTCCTCCCGGGAAATGTACCGGTTGCTGGTTACAATGGCCATGACATCCTCCCGGTTCAGATGCTTTGCCCGGTTATAAAGATCTTCGGCGGCATACTGCGGATCACTGAAAATGAGTTCAATGTCCTTACGGATAGCCTCGGCATCCAGTGTCGGCCGGTCCAGGGAAGCGATATAAGCTTCAATCCGGTCCAGTACTTCCTCGCGAGTGGAAGATGCTGCCATTTTCTTCGCTTCTATATCAGCCTGCATCTTTTCGGACTGTTCCTCCATCCGTCCGGTCAAGGTTTCAATAACCTGCCAGACACGATCAACATAACGCCCGGCTTCCTCCTTGCTTATATCCTGCTGTTTGGCAAGCACAGTTTTGACGGTATCCCGGTCTACAGAGGAAAGCCTCTGCCGCAGAGCTTCGCTCCCGGCCCGGGGATCATTAAAGAGCAACTCCAGTTCGCGTTTGATCCCTTCAGGATCGAGTTCCGGCTTTCCGCTTTCTTTAAGGAAAGACTCGATTCGTTTCCGGGTATCTTCGGCCTCCCCTGCAGTCATACCGACAGCCTGCATGGCAGCGTCTAAGGCCATTTCATGTCGAGCTTTTTCTTTTCCGGTCTCCTTTCTTGCGTCAGAGGCCGCTCTTCGCAACCGATTGGCAGCACTGCGGGCGTTTTCACGGCTCATCTCTCCACCCTGGGTTCGGATCTGCCGGACCACCTCCTGAACCCCGCCGGGGCCGCCTTCCGGACTGATAAATTCCTCTACTCGAATTTCGTTGATCAGGCTTTCAAGTTCATCTCGATAATCCCGGGGGCTGTCGGGTTTCAGTTCATGTATATATTCCTTGAGCTGCCGCTGAAGATCAACATTACCGAAGAGTTCCGAATGAACAGCTTTGGCAATGGAGCGGGCTTTGTCCTCCTGGCGTCTGCCCTCGGATCGACGCATGAGCTGGGCTGTTGCCTGGGTGATCGACTCAAAGCCCTGCTTGGCCACATGGGCAACGGCACCGGTCATGGTTGTGGCGATTTTAAGATCAAGGACAAAGGCGATCAGATAGGTTAAGCCCCAGATTACCAGGGCAACAATTACGGCAAATCCGAGACTGATCGGAGAAATGATCTCAAGGGCGAGCCAGGTTGCCAGAAAAAGGGATATGCCGGCTGTAATCGTCATCATGACCCCGAACCCGGTGCTGATCTTGCGCATGGTAGAGTGAGCCTGATCCGCGTATTCTGACAGCACGGCAGTGCCGCCTGGATTACCTGGATTACCTGGATTTCCGGGATTTCCCGGGTTATCTCGCTTCTTCCTTTTCGAATCCGAATCGCGGGTCACCGCCCTGGCCGCTGAAAGACCGGCAGCAGCAAAGAGATTGGTGAGAAACAATTGAAAAGCAGTAGCCAGAATAACGCCGGCAACAACCGCGACGAAGAAACCCGGGGCGTTGAACTGGTAGATCCCGGCTCCGTTCTGGGCAAAGGCCGGAAATGTCAGTAAAAGAATCAGCATTGTAAAGATTGTGATTTTCATGGTCACACTCCTTTTTCCTAAATACGCACCCCCTGTACGCCAAGGGGACTTACTAAGAACAAGTTAAATGTTTAGACGATCTTCATGATTAAAGCACCCGCGGCCTGATCGATAAAGCCGGGGCATCCTTTCAGCCTGCAGGTTCAGCCGGATC
>SLAE01000123.1 GCA_007127015.1 Desulfonatronospira sp.
AGACAGAGACTCCAGCCGAAAAGGCCCTCGGATTCGCGTTTTTCCAGTATTTCGCGCAGATATTTTTTGGCTACGGCATACTTGCCGATCCTTGAAGGATCTATGTCCTTTAAATGGGTCAGCGACTGCGGACCCAGAAGGGAAATAAGACCGTTAAGACTGGAATACAGTTCGTGGTCGCCTGGAATCTGAAATTCCAATTGAGGATCGCCGGCCAGAGAAAAGAAGGATTTTTCCATTTCTTCAGGCAGGGTGATCCGAAAAACCGGATTAAATTCCATCTCCAGAAACTTTCTATACAATTCATGGGCCAGAGGCATACAGGCCTGATCCGTTCTAATCAGGACAATGTCTCCAGGAAGAAAGGGGTGCTTTCTGGCCTTATGCATCCCCCAGGACATAACCCGGGCATATCTTTTAAGTTCTTCAGGACTGAACAATTTTTAACTCCTTAAAGCTTTACATTAAGTTTTTGGGCTAAGATGTTTTTCTGCCCGGCGCTGAACACAAAGTTTGGATCAGGTTCCAGACCGCTTTCTTTCCGATATTCCTGGTGCAGTTCGTGATAGGTCTTTGTCGATGACTTTTCCTGTTCAAGCCCCAGTTCACCAGCGGCCTGGTAAAGCCTGTTCTCCGTGCCTTCAAGCTCCACATAGTATCCAAAAGGCAGGATATCCAGGCAGACTTTGGTTTCATCCAGGCGGCAGATCCTTCGAAATTTTTCATATCTGAACCAGGTCTGAAGACCAAGACAGTTAAAAACCTTTTCCATTACTCCCGGGTCAGCCAATTCGGATTCAAGTTCTTCTCTTTGCTTGTACAATAAATTTTCTTTTTCAGCCGGAAGCTTGAGGGTTATCTTGTCAGCCAGCCCTCTTCTGATTCTCAATAGGATATCTTTTTGCCTCAAAGTCCCGTTTTCATAATCAAACACCAGATTCTGCTCAAAATACCAGTCTGTACAAGAATATCCCAGGTTATTCATGCGCTCGAGTATCGGGGAAAAATCCTCTACAGGAAATTTGATTTCCGTTTCAATGGCCATAAAGTCCTGACCTCAAATTGAAATTTCCTTTTGCCGTGAACTATATTTTCGATACATCCAGGCTTTGAAAAGATCAATGACAGATATGCCTGCAAAAAGTCATTATTGCAGTCACAGACATCGGAAAGTCTGTTGTCAGCAGTCAGTAAAACAAAGATTTAACAAGGTTGTTAATTCCTGAATTATTCATCTGCCCGACTTTTTGCGGACGCGTCATGTCAGACATCCGCAGGAATAAATTTTTTTTTATATATGGCCTGCAAAACAATTTAATCTTAAACATAGACACAACAATCTTTATTTATGGATGATATTTTAGCTTGGCAGTCCTTAAACTTCGTGCTAAAAAGCACAAGCTTTATACCAATAAACTGTAATCAAACTGAATCTTAGGAGGTAGTTTATGTCTGTACTAGTCTTTGGACACAAGAACCCCGACACCGATTCCATCTGCGCAGCCATCGCCGTAGCCGACCTGAAAAGCAAGCTCGGCCTGGAATGCAAACCTGTGGCTCAGGGAGAATTGACTCCGGAGAGCAAATTCGTTCTGGACAAGTTCGGCCTTAAAGCTCCGGAAGTAGTGACCTCGGTGGCCGGGCAGAAAGTCATCCTGGTTGACCACTCCGACCTGGCTCAAAGCCCTGACGATCTCGGTCAGGCTGAAATCCTCGGCATTGTAGATCACCACAAACTGGGAGACGTAACCACTCCGAACCCGCTGGAATGCTGGATCTGGCCTGTTGGATGCACCACTACAGTCATAAAATCCATGTATGACTTTTATGGCGTGGAAATTCCCAAGGACATCGCCGGAGCAATGCTTTGTTCCATACTCAGCGATACAGTCATATTCAAATCAGCTACCTGCACAGATGAGGATAAAAAGGCCAGCGAAGATCTGGCAAAAATCGCCGGCGTAAGTAACCTCATGGATCTGGGCATGGAAATGTTCAAGGTCAAGTCCGCTGTGGACAAAGACTCTCCTAGGGACCTGCTCTTCAGGGACTACAAGGATTTCAACATGAGCGGCAACAAAGTGGGCATCGGTCAGCTGGAAGTGGTGGACCTGTCCATTGTCGAACCTGTCAAGGATTCCCTGTACGCCGAGATGAAAAAGGTGAAAGAAGAAGGCGGACGCAACGCTGTCTACCTCATGCTTACCGACATCATGAAAGAAGGTACGGAGCTGCTGGTTCTGGCCGACGATCCTTCCTATGTTCAGAAAGCCTTCGGCAAGTCTGTGGAAGGCACCTCTGTCTGGCTGGATGGCGTGATGAGCCGCAAAAAACAGGTTGTGCCCAATTTTGAAAAGGCCTATGCCGGATAGCACCAACTGAACACGATGATGATTCATTAGAATTTTTCTTATGAATTTTAAAAACCCGGCTTGAGCCGGGTTTTTTTATGCTCTGAAACAGAGTATTGACATTAGTGACAAAAAAGCATAGATAATCTCTTTTATCATGACAGGGCCAATAGCTCAGTTGGCAGAGCCACCGGCTCATAACCGGAAGGTCCCAGGTTCAAATCCTGGTTGGCCCACCATAAAGCTGAGGAATTAAATTGAGGTCCGGAAAACAGGATTATATCAAAATCTGCCCGACATCGGGCCTGAAAGCACACTCAAAAAGGTGCTTCCTGCGGTTAAACCAGGGAAGCACCTTTTTTTGTTTCCACAATCCGGAGGTCCTACTCAGGTTTTGATTCCAGGGTCCAGACACGAATGCTACTAAATGACTTTTTAAAACTGATCGAAGAAGACGCGCCTTTAAAGCTGGCTCTTGACTGGGACAGATCAGGAATCCAGGTAGCGGCTGATATTGAAGAACTTAAAACAGTCGGTCTGTGTCTTGATCCTTCTCCGGACAGCATTGAAAAGGCTGTGAGTCTCGGCTGTGAACTGATCATCTGTCATCACCCTCTGTCCATTAAGCCAAGGCTCCCGGATAAAGTAGATTCCTTCCACCGTATTCTGCGTCTTCTTCTTTCCACCGGGACATGCCTCTACAGCGCGCACACATCTTTGGATGTAAATCCCCGGGGACCGGCGGGATGGCTGGCCCGGGAACTGAAGCTTGAAAAATGCCGGGTTGTTCTACCCACCAAAAAGATTCAGAGCGAACTCTTAAGGTTTACCCCTCCGCTGCAGCTGGAAACAGAAAAGATGCCTGAGAGTTTCGAAGTCCAGAAGGTCATGCATCATGAAGACAGCGTCAGCGGAATCATCCTGCCCCGGAAAAAGGTAGAGTCCTTTCTGGCCTGGCTTAAGGAAGAAATCGGTTTGTTTCCTTTCGAGCGCTGGCCCAGTCCCTCGCACGACCATATTTTCGGGCTTGGCATTTATGGGGTTATGCCTGAAAAAATGCCCTTTTCCTCATTCATGGGCAGGCTGGCGCAGCTTCTGGAGCTGAAAAATATTGTCTGCATCGGCACTCAGCCTGAATATGTCCAGAATATCGGCTATTGTCCCGGTTCAGGAGGTGACCTGGCTTGCGGGGCTTTTGA
>SLAE01000099.1 GCA_007127015.1 Desulfonatronospira sp.
CACAGTCTGACCAGCTGGAGACCAAGGAATTTCGAAGGTGTTTTTCACGGACCCACTCTTTTTCGCGATGCCCTGGTCAAATCCAGAAATCTGGTAACAATACGCATATCCCAGAACATCGGAATCAACACCCTGATAACCAGATCAAAAAACCTGGGGATTACAGAGGATTTTCCCAGGGACCTGACCATCAGCCTGGGCTCGGTTCCCGTAACTTTGCAGGAGTTGTGCCAGGCATACACCGCCTTTGCCCGCGACGGATCATATGTTCAGCCCAGGGTGATCAACAGGGTAACCAATGCCTGGGGCCAGGTTCTGTATGAGAATGAGGACCTGCCCGTCAGGGCCGTCAGCCCTGAAAACGCATACATAATCACCAGCCTGCTGCAGGAAGTGGTCTCCGACGGCACAGGCTGGAGAGCCAGAGCCCTGGGCAGACCTCTGGCCGGCAAAACAGGCACCACCAATGAACAGCGGGATGCCTGGTACATCGGTTATTCCCCCTACCTGCTCACCGGAGTTTACGTGGGCTTTGACCAGCCAAGGCCGATGGGCAGGTTCGAGACCGGAGCCAGGGCAGCCTCAACCATCTGGGTTGATTACCGCAAGGCAGTGGAAGATGACTATGCTGTTGAGGATTTTTCCAGACCTCCGGGAATCGTCACCGCCAGAATTGATGCCGATTCCGGACTGCTGGCTCCTTCAGGGATGAAAAACACCTATTTTCTGCCTTTCAAAGCAGGCACTGAGCCTACGCGAAAAAGCGCCAGGTTTGAAGAAGAACGCAAAAGACCGGGTCGTTCCAGCAGTTCCACCGAAGAAGACCTTTTAAAACAGATTTTTTAAATGAACTCTAGAGCAGCCGGGTTTTATGCTTCCATCCTGGCGCTCATCAGGGAGTCCCTCGGGGTTTACCTGGGCCTGCTTAAGATAATGGTCCCGGTCATAATCGCCGTCAAAATTATCACTGAGCTTGACCTGCTGCCCTATCTGGCATCTCTGCTTGAGCCGGTCATGCAGATTATGGGACTGCCCGGGAGTATGGGTCTGGTCTGGGCGGCGGCCATCCTGAACAATATCTACAGCGCCATGATCGTCTTCGTCTCTCTCCCGGAGAGCTTTGAGCTGAGCGTGGCCCAGGTGACTGTTCTCAGTACGGCCGTACTCATGGCTCACGCTCTTCCCATTGAGCTGCGCATTGTGCAGAAATGCGGCACCAGACTTATATTTCAAGCCTTATTCCGGGTCATCTGTGCGGTGGCTCTGGGGATTTTTCTGAGCTGGTTTTACGAATGGGGCGGATGGCTGCAGGGACAGAACACAATAGTCTGGCGACCGGACCCTCAGCCCGATGGACTTGGAGGCTGGATTCTTTCTCAGATTCGCAATCTGGCCATTATCTACCTGATAATCCTAAGCCTTATTTCATTGCTCAAATTTCTGGATTATATCCAGTTTACCAGGCTGCTCATCTGGATATTAAATCCCCTGTTCAGAATTCTGGGCATCGGGAAAAAGGCCTCATCAATTACCATAGTCGGACTGACCATGGGCCTTGCCTTCGGAGGGGCACTCATCATCAGAGAAGTCAGAACCGGCCGGATTCCGCCTAAGGATGTCTTTTTCTCTTTGACCCTGATGGGAATTGCCCATAGCCTTATAGAAGACACTCTGCTTATGCTTCTGCTCGGCGCGCATCTTTCGGGAATTTTATGGGCCAGGCTCATCTTTGCATTGATCGTGGTTTTTCTATTATATAAACTGTTGGCCTATCTTCCGAGCAGATATGTCGACCGTTATCTTTATTCAACAGATTCCAGGGAGGTTAAAACATGACTCTGAACAAAGAACTTCTGGACATTCTGGCCTGTCCCAAATGCAAAGGCGATCTAAGCCTCATGGACCGGGAAGAAGGACTTAGATGCCCCAGTTGTGCAGTGGTCTATCCCATAAGAGAGGAGATCCCGGTCATGCTCATTGATGAAGCCATACCCTTATCCGACTGGGAACAAGGTGTCCGGGAGAAAAAGTAAGTTGGGCAGGAAAAAAATCAGGCCGGCACCTCAGGACCTTAATATGCCTCCGGGAGGAGCAGACAGTCATGTGCATCTTGATTTTCCCGCTTATAATGAGGAAATACCACAAGTACTGGACAGAGCAAAAAAATCCGGGATAAGTACATTCGGGCAGGTTTTTCTGGGACCTTCCGCTTACCTTAAAGGCAGAGATCTGTTCAAGCCTTTTCCTGAAGTATTTTTCATTCTGGGTGTCCATCCCCATGAAGCGTCCGGCTTCACCTCGGAAACTCGCAGGGACATGGCCGCGGCCGTTAAGCGGGATCAAAGGATAAGAGCCATAGGTGAAACAGGTTTGGATTTTTTTTACCGGCACAGTTCAGAGGAAAAGCAGAAAAGTGCTTTTAAAGCTCAGCTCGAACTGGCCAGAGAAACAGAATTGCCCGTGGTCATTCATTCAAGAGAAGCAGAAGCTGAAACTCTGAAAATTCTTAAAGAGAGCGGATTTAAAGACAGAAGGGTACTCTGGCACTGTTTCGGCAAGGGCATAGATCTGGCCAGGGAAATTCTGGATCAGGGGTGGCATATTTCTATTCCCGGAAGCGTAACTTATCCTAAAAATGCCCGGTTGCGGGAAGCGCTGGCTGAAATCCCCCCTGATAAGCTGCTCCTGGAAACGGATTGTCCATTTATTGCTCCAGAACCCTACCGTGGTAAGCAGAACGAACCCGCGCTCATGGTGTTTACCGCACTGGCGGCAGCTGAAGTAATGGGTTTGGATGCGGGTGAACTATGGAGACAGTGCGGCGATAACTGCCGGACTTTTTTCGGTGTGAATTGAACTTATAAAAAAATGCTGTTCAGATATTTTCGCTGGATCTGATCAGCTCATTAGAAGTCCGGGCCAGACGGGCGGCCAGATCCCTGATTATACGCAGGGACATCCCGGGATAATCACCAAGCATTTGATGCAACCGGTCAGCGGGATATACTTCAAGAACCGATTCCCCTATTGATCTTACTCCGGCTGTGCGATTCTCACCCAGAAGCGCGGCCATCTCTCCGAAAAAATCCCCTGTCTGTTTTATAATTGCCAGGCTCTGTCCCTGTTTGACAACTTCCAGACCTTTGTCAGTCGAAACTACGCGGTAAATGAGATCGTCTCTGTCACCCTCACGGATTATCCATTCTCCTGGCGAGCATGTTCTTATCTCCTGCGGGAAGAACAGCTCGCTGCCTTCTGAATGCATGCCGTCAGCTCTTGACCATAAATCCTTCAGTTCCTGCCCCTGACTGAAAAGTGCTTTGTGCAGGAGCCCGGGACCGGCCAGAACATGATCAAGAAATTCCTGGCAGGTGTACTCGGACATCCTGACATCACCTGCTGCTCTGGCGGTATATAGATAAGTCGAATCAGGAATGAACGCGGATTCAGCCCCGAGGACAGCTCCTTCTTTCAGCTGCATTACGCTGCTTTGTCCCCGCAGGAGATCTGCTTTTCCGGATAAAAGTACATATATCCGGGCAGC
>SLAE01000142.1 GCA_007127015.1 Desulfonatronospira sp.
CAGGGCGTTGTCAGATAATTCCTGCTCAGTAAACTGATATGTTTTGAAAAATTTCAGGTTGTCCCCTGCGCCCCCGCCTATATACTGAAAATCCGGCCCCAATTCACTGTACAGCCCGCGCAGCATTTCTGGAATACCAGCCTGAAATCCGTCAGGCATGATAATTGCTGTGCCTTTGTTGATGCCGCTTTCCAGCAGGGCCTGGCCCGTTTTGCGGCCTGTCCCGTAAGGATCATTGCCAAGACCTTTCTGAAGAACTGTCGCGGCATGTAAGTCTCCGTTAAGGGTCATCACTCCCACACCCTGACTGCGCACCCCGCCAGAGGTGATCACCCCTGCGCAGCAGAAGCCTGCAATAAGAGATGAGCCCACATTTTTTTTGATTCCCTCCAGGACCATGGCCTGGTTATAATCATCCGTAGTAAATACCAGGGTCAGCACCGGAGGACCGGAAACAGCGACCGCCCTGGCTGAGGCTTCTCTGCCTGCTGCCAGTGAATTCATGTTGTTACTGAAAAATACACCTGCCTTCATATCCATTCTCCTTAATGGATAAATTATTTAGTTTTCATCCGTAAACGGTTCTTTTTCCCTTTGGCAGCGTCAATCTGCACAATTATTCGTCAACGTATTAAGATACGCCTCCTCATAATTGCTTAATTTCCTTGCCAAAAGAAAAAACTCCTCGTTTCCGGAAAGAAAACCATTAGTTTCAGCATCCGGAAATAAAGAATTTCCGGATGGAAACTATTTAGAGGTATTTGGTCAGACTTTATTGAATAACCAAGAAGTAAATACCAGAATGATCAATCTTTACCCTGTTCTGTATAGTTCTTAAAATCTCTGCTCAAAAATATCTTTATACACGTAGTCCGATCCACCGGGAATAGTCGTGATCGGCTGGGAGAACAGTTCAAATCAATTGGAGGAGCTAATTTGGTAACAGAAGCCGGTAATTATAATTGTCGTCGACAGGAAGAATAATTATCGTTGATCTGAGCAGAATTGTAAAGATAAAGAGCGATAGCTGAAGTCTTAAAAATATTCCAAGCTGATGCGGTTGTTATTTTTCATCTAAGCAGGGATGGAATATGTTTCATCTATGGCCTTGGAATAAGGTCGCCTGACAGCATTAGGATAGTAATGCCAAAGAATAGGAATGGAATTGTTCGGACATTATCTAGAATACAAAACCCATAATGATTTTTTAGTAGTGCCTTACTGATGCATTGCTGCAACAAAGAACAAGAAAATGCAGATGCCTGATTCTTATCAAAACTGAGGGATGTTCAACACTACGGAATAGGCTCCAAACAATCCCCAGGCCTGATCACCGATTCTCAGGCGCATGCGCTTGTGACTGGCTGTTGTGATTATTGCACATAATTGCGTACCTTCCTCCAGGGTCATTATCACCTCGGTGTTCACCCGCCCGGAACTGATTTCCGAAACAATCCCCCGCATCCTGTTTTCCGCACTGATATCAGCCGCCCCTTCAGCTCCTGCAATGAGTACTGTGGGCGCCTTAATTTCTGCTGTGACCAGCGAACCCTTTCTCAGGCGCATCTTTTTCAAGCTGCCGTTGGTGATAATTGATGAAATGATTATGCCCCCCAAGGTAATAAGAACTGCTTCCGACTGGATATCTCCCCTGATTATCTCGATTATCTTGCCGAAAAACATATTGCGGGCACTGGTCCTGCGATTGCTTTCACGGTCCATGTGACTTCTTAAAATGTGATGAATATCCTCGTCAGAGAATTCCAGCAGGGTCGAAGCTGAACTGGAACTGGAGTGGCCAAGGATTTTTTCTATAGCCGGAAGAGGCAAGTTGGCACGCAGCAACTCAACAGATCTTGAACGGCGCAATGTGCTGGGATTAGCAAAGTCTTTGGGAATCCCACAGGCTTGTGCACGTTCATAAAATTTTCTCCGGACATGACCCGGGTCAATGTGAAACAGCGTCTTGTCCTTATCATGCTTGTTTTCCCTGATAAATGAATGAAGATCCTGTGCCAGGTCCTCTGGTATATCGACTGACCTTGAACTTCTGGAACTCTTTGAACCCAGCCTTACAATTCGGTCTTCAAAAAAAATATCATCAGACCTCAGATTAAGGATTTCATGCAGCCTGGCTCCTGTATGACGGATCAACAGAAATATGAGCAGAATTCTCTGCCTTGACCGGCGAATGTCGTGTCTTGGTGTATCCCGGGCCCATTTTCGAAAGGACTTTTCGAATTCAGCGAGCTGAACCATGTCCAGGACCTTTGCTCCGGGGGAAAGTGCAAAAACATTTCCTGGTGTCTTTCCGTCAAAATGGCAATCTCTGAAAGAATGGCTGGTCATAAAATTTCACTTGCATTATGAAAAATCAGTCGGTCTTGATCAAATATCCACGTTTCTGTCCACTTAAACAGCCTTGTCCAAAACCTTATCCTGGTTTTGGAAAATACATTCTACTTCGCGCCAAATAATTAGTGTCCTTGGCCTGCCCAATTGAATTGTTCGAAGAGCAAGTCCGAAAAGAACTCAACAGAGCCGTTTTTGCTAGCTAGTACCGTGAAACAGGGTTCCCTTTCAGGATGTTTCACCAGGGTGGTTAGTGCTTTCTTGTATTTTGTTACAGCGTTTCAATAATAAATCACCAAATAATTTTATTATTCATTCAACTCAAAGCTGGCAAGAAAAATTCAGTTCTGCAGAATGTATTGCTTGACCTGGGAATATTCAGTGAATAAGAAATACTAACACGAAATTATTATTTTCCATGTCAGTTGTCTACTTACAACTAAATGAACTGGAGACATCTGGCAGGAAAGTTAAGCCAAGTCATCATGATTAAAGGAGGCTGCTCATGTATTTCCCTGTGGCAGAAATCGAAGTGGCGCCCTGGATTCCATTTGTGGCGGGTTTTCTGGTTGCTTTTTTGTGCAGCATGGGCGGTGTGTCCGGTGCCAATCTTCTTCTGCCCTTTCAGATCAGCGTTCTGGGCTTCACCACTCCGGCCGTAAGCGCCACCAACCATCTTTTCAATATCGTGGCCATACCCAGCGGGGTATACCGGTTCATAAGAGAAGGACGCATGGTCTGGCCCCTGACCATCGCGGTGATCGCCGGGACAGTGCCCGGGGTGCTTGCCGGGGTTTTCCTGCGGGTGCAGTTCCTTCCCGATCCCGCCCACTTCAAGGTTTTTGCGGGCCTGGTTCTTCTGTACATCGGCGTGGTTATGGCCCGTTCTATGATTAAAAAACCTCCTCCGGGCTCAGACAAGGCCTCTTCGGAAAAGCGTTTCCAGGAACTGGTCAGCCGGTGGCACAAACAGGAAAAGAAGACCCGTGAGCCTCTGCCCAGGGTTATGCTCCACCATTTCGGACTGAAAAAAATTGAATATTCATTTTACGGCGAACATATAACCGCTCCCACCATGGGCATATTTATCCTGTCGGCCATTGTGGGAGTGGTCGGGGGCATGTACGGCATCGGCGGAGGGGCGATAATCGCTCCATTTTTCGTGGCCGTGTTCAAGCTGCCGGTGTACA
>SLAE01000121.1 GCA_007127015.1 Desulfonatronospira sp.
AGAAATAAGGAAATGATGCGCAGGGGAGCATTCAGGAAAAAAGCCGGCAGGGCGGCTGAAAAGTCTCCAGACGGTGCTTCATGTGTTGAGCAGGTTAAAAGAAAGGTCCAGTATATATTTCTTGAGACCAATACCGGCGCATATCTAATCTATTTAGCCATTGCGGTTATTCTCATCGTATATTTTTTGACGGATTAAGGCTGTCAAAGTCCCTGCCACAAGTTCTGTTACGCTTCTTAGCGGCCCGCCACGCGTCCTTCCACGCGCTTCGCGTGGTTGTCAAATATTCGAATGGCATTAACAATCTTTTGTAAGTGAAGCATTTATCTGAGACAGAGGTTCATTCTTAAAAGAAGTCATGGTTCAATTGAAAATCCAATAAAAAAGTGAGAACTTATGCGATTAAAAAGTATAATATTCAGTATGGTCCTTTTCTGTCTGTCTTTGGTTTTATCAGGACCGGCAGTCTTTGCCGGTGATCAGAAGCTTCCATACCTGGAGCAACTGCCTCCACTGATTGAGCGGGAAATTTTCTTCGATGATCCGGAAATGAATATGGCCAGGATTTCTCCAGACGGCAGGTATATCGCCTTCAGGCAGAGATTTGATGGAGTCATGAATCTATGGGTAAAGAAAGCTGATGAGCCTTTTGACCAGGCCAGGCCTTTGACCGATGATCGGCGCCCCATACCCGGATATATCTGGAGCAGGGACAGCGGCAGCATTCTTTATGTACAGGACAGGGAAGGGGATGAGAATTTCAATCTGTATGCAGTGGATCCGGAGGCTGAGCCCCCGGAAGACAGGGAAGTGCCTGAAGTCAGAGCTCTGACAGATTATGAAATGGTTCAGACCCGATTGATCGCCATGCCCAGAGAGAAGCCCGGTTATGTTGTTGTGGGTATAAATGATCGGGATCCGGCCATGCACGATGTGTACAGAATAAATATCGTCACTGGTGAGCGCGAGCTTCTGTTCAAAAACGAGCAGGGTATAACCAGATGGACTGTTGACGATAAAGGCCGGGTCAGGTTCGCAGCCAGGGAAACTCCCGACGGAGGCAGTGAGATTCTGCAGGTCGAAGAAGAAGAATTGGTACAGGTTTACCGGGTTGATTTTGAGGAACAGGCCAGAATCCTGCGCATTCATGAGGATGACCGGAGAGTCTTTATGGAAACCAATAAGGGTGAGGACGTTGACCTTTCCCGACTGGTTATTTTCAATCCGGAAACAGGTGAAGAAGAGCTTGTGGAAAAGGATCCTGAAGGAGAAGTGGATTTCGGGGGGGCGGTCTTTTCCGAAGTTACGGATGAGCTCCTGGCTACGTATTATATTGGTGAAAAACAGCGTTTTTATTTTCATGATGATGAATTCAAAGGGGATTACCAGAAAATTCGCGACCAGGTTCCTGAAGGAGAAATTGATTTCGTATCCAGGACAAAAGACGAGGACGTGTGGCTGGTAAGCCTGACCCGGGACATTGATCCCGGAGCAATGTACGTCTTTGACCGGGATGCCGGAGAGGTAAGCTTTCTGTACCGTACCCGGCCTGATCTGCCCACGGAACATCTGGCCGGGATGAATCCCATAAGTTACCAGGCCCGTGACGGTCTGGAGATTCCAGCTTATCTGATTCTGCCCAAAGGCGTAGAGCCGGAAAATCTGGCTGTGGTGGTTCTGCCTCATGGTGGTCCATGGGTCCGTGATACCTGGGGATATGATCCTCAGGCCCAGTTTCTGGCCAACAGGGGATACGCTGTGCTGCAGCCTAATTTCAGAGGCTCTCAGGGTTACGGTAAAGAGTTTCTCAATGCCGGTAACACTGAATGGGGTACAGGCTATATGCAGCATGATATCACCGACGGGGTGAAATATTTGATTGAGCAGGGTGTTGCCTGCCCGGATAGAATTGCCATCTACGGAGCATCGTATGGCGGGTACGCAGCCTTGTCCGGCCTGGCCTTCACCCCTGATCTCTATGCCGCGGGAGTATCCCTGGTCGGTCCGTCCAACCTGATAACTCTGATCGATTCCCTGCCTCCCTATTGGATTCCGATCATTGAATCATTCAAGCTGAGGGTCGGCGACCCGGATGATCCGCAAGACAGGGAGCTTTTAATAGAACAGTCGCCTCTTTTTTCCGCTGATCAAATAAGAGCACCACTGCTGGTAGCCCAGGGAGCAAACGATCCGCGGGTGCCCAAACGCGAATCGGATCAGATTGTTGCCGCCTTGAGGGACAGAGATCTTGAAGTGCGCTACATTGTCGCCCCGGATGAAGGACACGGCTTCACCAGGAGAGAAAACAGGCTGGCTTTTATTGTGGAGCTGGAGAGGGTTTTAGGAGAACATCTGGGAGGGCGCGAACAGGATTATGTGTCCGATCAGATTGCCCGGCGTCTTGAGGAAATCACTTATGATGTGGAAGAGGTGGAGGCTCAGGGCATTTTTGATGTTCCATGATTTGAGCGAAGTTTTATTTAATTGTCGCGCCCAGTTCAATTTGTTTCCAGATCTTTGTTTGATTTGAATCTCCTGCAAAAAAGCCGTATTCGAAAATCTTATTTACAACTTAAATCAGAAAAGGCTTTTTTGCAGGCTGATCCAATATGTCCACTCCGGAACCGGCAATCTTCATTAAAATTTCTTGCCGTTTTTCATTTTATTTCAGCGAAAGAAACTTGACATAAGCAATGTTTATACTTATGTTTTAACTCGGTTTTTATGCCTTTTAATTTTAAGGTTTACACAATAGAAGTTGTCGGCACCTGTTTTAGCTGCCTGCAGCTTCATGCAAACCAGCTTTTTAAACCCATCTAAATTCCTCGCCTTTAACCTGTTCAGCATGCTGTTAATTTTTTTAATGCTTAAGACTTTATCAACACAGGTGAGATCAAAGCCCAAATATTGGCATATACTAATTAAATTTTGAGCTGATAAAAGTTGATATCTTATGTTCGGGAATATTTACATCATTTAGCCAAATCAGATTTTGGTATGTTTTTCAATAAAGGAAGGTAAGCTCAATGCTTGTAGAAGAAAGAAGGATGCTGAAAAAATGGATCGAGACCTGCATAGATGACTCTGTTCCTTTGAGCGTCAAGGATGCCTTTTATATTGTGCATCATCCTTTTTATAATGATTTTTCTGATAATTTGAAGAATTGGGCAAGAGCTACACTGGCTTTACAGCTGGATGCTGAAATACAGAATATTAAAACCAAGGTAAAGATAAAGGAATAATTTTAAATGATCCCAAAAGAACAATAAAAAGCTTATATCGAATCAATTTTTGATCATTTTATTTCACAATGTTAAACACTTCATAGCTGGTCATAAGTGACTTTTTTGCAGATACCTCATTGTTCAATATCTTCTGATTTTAGACTCCGGCCGCTGATGTTTCATGAAGAAATGCTCACCTTGAACCTTTTGTTGAGTTCTTTTACGGCTTCGCCTTCGGCCACGATAATGACTTCGTCTCCTGCGCGCAATTCGGTGCTGCCCTTCGGCACGATTGAGTGTCCATTTCGC
>SLAE01000026.1 GCA_007127015.1 Desulfonatronospira sp.
CATTCTGCGAAAAAATAAAAAAGCCCCTGCCCTGAATAAAGGCAGAGGCTTTTTTGAAGTAAAATCTGACAGCCCGCCTTAATCAACCCTTTGATTAAGATCCCATATAAGCTCCCCTTCAGGATGAGGATCCAGATACTCGAGCCAGATATGCGTCTTCAGGTGATCTTCGTCCATGTGCAGTTCACGGCTGTGTTCCTCAATGGGAGGCACGAGTTCGTAAATGTCTCCCTCCAGATCCGGAGCAATACCGTAATTGGTAGCCTGCATGGCGTACTGCACCGCCTGGCGGCTGTATTGCTGGGACCTGGCCAGAGTGTCTATGGCTTTGGCCGGATTGTGAAATCCCGCGCTGTTTTCTGCTGAAACATAATCCCAGAACCACTGTCCTTTGCGTACCCGCTCCCTGGCCTGAATCATCAGCTGATCAAAGTCGGCTCTAAGTTCTCCCTCATATTCCGAGGCCAGCCGGACCGCTTCATGCGCTCTTACTGATTCTTCCTGAGCGAGCACGAGCTGATTCCAGGTCTTCTCCTGGGTATAAATCACCCTGTCCTTGAGATATTGCGGGTCCATGCCGGCATGGCACTGACCGCAGGTATTTTCGATTGCTTCAAGAGATCTCAGCGGCGAAGTCTGAAAATGGCTGGATATCTTTTTCTTCCCGTCCATGCGTGTATAAGGCATATGACAGTCCGCGCAGGACACTCCGGCGGCGCCGTGAGTGCTGTCATGCCACATCTCATATTCCGGATGCTGGACTTTGATCATCGGGGTATCTGAAACAGGATGAGTCCAGTCGATGAACCAGCCTTCAAACCCCTCACGGTCAGTTATTCCGAAACCTTTTTTGTATTCATAGATATCTCCTGGATTCATGCCCCTGTCCCAGGGAAAAACAGGCTTGGCCGCGACTCCGAGTTCTTCATGCTCGAAGTAATATTCCACATGACATTGAGCACAGACAAGAGAACGCATTTCATTTCTGGAAGCATCTTTCCAGTCCCTGCCCTGCTTCTGCAGAGCCTCTGTCAGGGGCACGCTGGTAATGCGCAGGCTCATGTCCTGAGGGTCATGACATAGATTGCATCCTACTGCATGTTCCTCCAGATCATGATCTTCCCGGAAATCATGAAATTCCATGGCCCAGAAATCATCCCCGTACTCTTCAATATAACCGGGAACCTTGTTGCTTTTGCAGTTGTAGCAGGTGGAAGGCAGTCCTGCCTGTTCACTGTACCTGTTTATCCGGTCGATATCCATAATGTCGAATACAGCGTTGGCATGTCCTCTGGCCCGGTTGTATTCATAACTGAAAGGATATCCCAGCCAGAGATTCTTGAGGTATGGCTGGCAGTATTTGTAAGCCCGGGGCAGATCCCCGCACAGATGCTTTTCATGGGCGACAGATCCGCCGTATTCGGTCATTAGTCCGTCCGCGTGATCAAAATTTTCAGCCTTAAGCCGCTGATAAGTCTGATACTGAAGAGGGAAATAGTCCGCGAAAGCGCTGTTTTTCTCTGCCTGTTCCTCGGTCAGCTCTGTTTCATAGGCTGGAGTTTCAGCCTCGGGTATTTCAGCGCAAGCGGCAAATACCAGGATAAAAGACAAGGACGCGATCCAGTATAATATCCACTTATTCATCAGCCACCCTCCTTTCGGCAATGGACATTTTATTCATATGAGGCACCTGCCGGTGGCAGTCAGTGCAATCAGGCTTAACCTCACTGGCAGCCACATTAAGACCGGTCATGGAATGGCAACTGATGCAGTTGTCATTGATTATTTCTCTGCTTCTGTCAGTGACCTGAATCACGTCCGGGACATCACCGGCGATATTTCTGAACACATCCTTGGTTCCGGCATAGGTCTTGAAAACCATCTTGGGCATGGCCGAATATGGAGCATGACATTCATTGCAGGAAACATTCGCGTGAACAGACTGCTGATGGGTGCGCACTGACTCGTACATGACATGGCAGCTGCCGCAGAATTCGGCCTGGTCAGTATGGCTGTAGGTATAGCCGGCCACTAGGGTCATTGCTGCTCCAATGAGCAGAATGATGAGCACTGCGGTCTTGGATACACCTCTTTGTCCATTCATGGACACCCTCCCTTTTTTAGTAGTGCACGCTAAGGACCATAAAAACTATTAATTTAGTATAAAATTATTTAATAGTATCTCTAGAACAAAAACCAAGCATTAATCAAATTTTTTTTGACACAGGATGGACACAATACAAGACCAGGCCCCTTTTCAGGGGCCTGGCTTGGCAAAGAGGGAAAAGCATGGAAATGCTATCCAAGGATGGCCTTCAGGTCTTCCTCAGGAGTGGTGATGGGTTTAACGTTGTAATTTTCAACCAGATAATTAAGGACATTCGGACTTAAAAAAGCCGGAAGTGACGGTCCCAGACGAATATCCCTGATTCCCAGGGCGAACAGGGACAACAGGATGGCCACTGCCTTTTGTTCGTACCAGGAGAGCACCATGGACAGCGGCAGGTCATTTACCTCGCAGTCAAAAGCTTCAGCCAGGGCCATGGCTATTTTCACCGCTGAGTATGAATCGTTGCACTGACCGACGTCCAGAAGCCTGGGAATTCCTCCGATATCCCCCATATCCTTGTCAAAGAACCTGAACTTGCCGCAGGCCAGGGTAAGGACTACGCAGTCCCCGGGCACCTGTTCCACGAATTCGGTGTAGTAATTGCGACCCGGTTTGGCCCCGTCGCATCCGGCTACCAGAAAAAAGTGCCTGATCTGTCCGTTCTTGACCGCCTCAATAACTTTATCCGCAACGGAAAGGACAGCATTTCTGCCGAATCCGACATTGATCTCCCCTTTATCCTCGTCCTGGGCAAAGCCTTCCATGCTCAAGGCCTTATCAATCAATGAAGTGAAATCCTTTTCCTGAATGTGAGTGACTCCGGGCCAGCCTACGAGACCTGTGGTAAAAATGCGGTCCTTGTAGGATTCCTGCGGCCTTTGAAGGCAATTGGTGGTCATCAGGATCGGACCCGGAAATTTGGAAAACTCCTTGTGCTGGTTCTGCCAGGCTGTTCCGTAATGGCCGTAAAAATGTGGATACTTTTTCAATTCAGGGTAACCGTGACAGGGTAGCATTTCTCCATGCGTATATATATTGATTCCTTTGCCCTCGGTCTGCTGCAAAAGCATGTCCAGGTCTTTCAGGTCGTGTCCGGAAACAACTATGGCTTTGCCCTGCTTGTATCCCAGAGGCACCCGAGTAGGTGTTGGATGCCCGTAGGTTCCGGTGTTGCCAGCATCCAGAAGTTCCATGGTCCTGATGTTCACTCTGCCGCATTCTAAAACCAGCTCAATCCATTGTTCCAGGGATAAATCCCTTCTCATGGTTGAGGCAAGACCCCTTTGAACAAATTCATATACGCCGTCGTCTTCCTGCCCCAGGATTGCCGCGTGATCTGCGTAGGCGGATATGCCTTTCAGCCCGTAGATTAATGTCTGTTTCAGATGGTGGATGTCTTCGTCGGGGTCCTTTTCAGCCAGAA
>SLAE01000033.1 GCA_007127015.1 Desulfonatronospira sp.
ATGCCGCGCAAAAACTCATCCGAATGACGCTTTTTTTGCAGGGGATATGTTTCAGGATCGGCGTAACCTATAAGCTCTATAAATCTTGCTTTTAATTCCCATTTCTGACCTTTGCCGGGAGAAGGAACAAGATCGCCCTCAACCTTGACCGCTGCACCGGTGTTCATCTTCTCCAGTGCGTCTGTGCCCGGAACCGCCGCATCAACAATGATCTGCAGATTTTTGCGGCAGGATCCGTCGTTCAGCTCAAGAAAGGTAAAGCCTTTGGACTCCCTTTTGGTGCGGACCCAGCCTTTGAACATAAGTCCTTCTGCACTGGATTCTGAATGCAGAGCCTGCTTAACCCTGGTTCGCATCTGTAAACTCCTTCAAAGATAATGCAAGCAGCCGCACAAGCCTGAATATTGTTGTTTAAACTTTACACAGGAATGCATTGCATTTAATAATCGTACTAATTTTTTTTAATTTTTGCCAGAAGAAAGACAGGCTTCAAGGGCTTTGAAGTAGACTGACTGAACACTGAAAAGGATCTGGTCTTTCATTTTTTTTATGCATTACTTAACTATGCTCCGAAAGCAGAAAAAGAAGTCTTTTCTTTTACCAAAAACAAAACAATGTGATCTGAACAGGATAAACTAAGAATCTGAATCTGAGGCTTCTTTTTTGGTTGATGTTTCTCCGATACTGCGCGGCTCAAAATGTTTGCGCCACAGGCGAACCCATTCCATGTGATCCAACGGTTCTTTCGTAACGCCGGCCCCAAGACCAAGCAGTTCATGTTCCTGAGCCACCCTTTTTTCCTTGGCTTCGGCCGCCAGCTGTTGAAGAGATTTACCATATTCCGGATCTTTTTCCATGGCTATGGTTTCCTCTGCATAGGCCTCAACAATCAAAAGGTGTTTGCGAACACACATTTCTTTTTCTGTTTCGCAGGGGCAGGAAGGATCAGCAAGATGATCCTGTAAAAGAAGCAGTTCTTTCACCAGCTGCTCATACTGCCACTTTAATAAAGGTGTCATGGTACTTTCAGACATATGCTCCTTGCCTTGTTTAAATAGTTTGCATGTGAAATCTTTTTTCGGATGCGGTAAACTTCTGGTATTCGCTGCAAAAACGGATACCTTTATTCTGATAAAAAAATCAGGCAGGCACGCTTTGACTTACCTGATATTGCCCTGAAAAATCAGCAGACAGGAAAGAATCGTTTTTCTGAAGAGTAAAGTTTACGCAACAATAAAGATTTTTTTAGAATCCACTATTATGAATCTTATGTTCACAATTGCATCTGTCAACAGAAGACTAAGGTTACTTTACATTAATCAGGGTGTATATCCTGACTGCGCATGCGGTGAAAATGCAGACTGCTGCCATATCTTGAAAAATAATTATTATATTTGACAATTTTCATTAAAACAGCCTGTCCGCCCTAAAATACTTTAAAAATAAATAGGTTAATGATTCAGCAAAGCTGCGAAAGGAGCGGTAAACCGGATTTTCGGAAGTGTACGGACAGGATTTTTTGAAGCCGACTAAAATCAGTTCAATTTAATGTGTCTAAAGAAGAAAAGAATCAGAGCATATTCACCGGATCAAGGTCCAGACTGACCCTGAGTTCTCTGTGCTTTTCAAAGATAGGCTGCAGTTCAGTATAGGCTCTCCTGATGCTGTTCCAGTCTGTAGACTTGATCAGCAGATGGTGCCTTTCCCGGTTTTTCAGTCTGGAGAGAAGGGCAGGCGCAGGACCTAAAAGGGTCAGTCCGTTATTGCGCGCCAGTTCAGGTTTTTTCTGCCTTAGAGCAGACATGAGCTTATCTTTATGAGACCAGCTGGAAGGAAAGGAAAAGCGGATCAGCCCCAGCTTGATAAAGGGAGGATAGCTATAGGTTTTTCTTCGCTTAAGCTCTTGATTGAAAAAACCCTGATAATCGTTGTTCATAATGTATTGCCAGCAGAAATGATCAGGGTTGCGGGTCTGGATAAAAACCCGGCCAGGCTTTGAGCCCCTGCCTGCTCTTCCGGAAAGCTGAACCAGAAGCTGAAATATTCGTTCAGTGGATCTATAATCCGGCAGACCCAGACCTAAGTCAGCATCCGGTACTATGGCCAGAGTGACATCAGGAAAAGAATGGCCTTTACTCAGCATCTGAGTACCTACCAGAACCTGGGCCCGTCCTGAAGCAAACTTCTCAAGAATTTCTTCTGAGTGTCCTGATTGTCTGGAAGTGTCACTATCCAGGCGCAGGACTTCTATCCGGGGCAGATGTCTTGACAGGTATTCTTCAACTTTTTCAGTGCCCTGACCGAGAGGTATGAACTCGGAACTTCTGCACTGTTCGCATATTGGTGGATAAGACACAGAAATTCCGCAGTAGTGACATACCAGCCTGTTTCTTTTTTTGTGATAGGTCAGGCTTACCTTGCAACCGGCGCATCTGGCTGTTTCTGAACACTCAACACACATGAGGATCGGAGTGTACCCCCTGCGGTTATGCATGATGATGGCCTGTTCTCCCCGGTCCAGGGTTTCCTCAAGAGCCCGGTAGCAGCCTGCAGACAGAGGACCGAATGCAGGCGGTTCTTTTTTCAGATCCACAAAAGTCACTTCGGGCAGAGTGCTGCTCCCGATGCGCCTGGACATGTGCGCCATTTGTATGCGGCCCTGAAGTGCCGCGTGATATGTCTTTATATCCGGGGTTGCCGAACCCAGGACAAGAAGTCCATTATCTCTTCCACTAAGATAGTATGAGATTTCCTTGGCCTGATAAATCAGCTGCTGATCCTGCTTGAAGGATTCGTCATGCTCCTCATCCAGCACAATCAGTCCAATGTTTTTAACCGGCATGAACAGGGCGGATCTGGTCCCGACCATAACAAGCGGAGACCTGCTCCGGCTTATCTCTAAAAAATTTTTTTCCTTATTTTTGTCACTTTTATTGCCGTGCTGCAAAAAAACTGGCACGCCTGGAAGGAATTGAACCGTCTGGTGATATAATTGCCTGGCTATGGCAATCTCCGGCGCGAGAATAATAGCCGAGCGGCCCTGCCGCAGACAATTTTTTACCAGATTGAGATAGACTACACTCTTGCCGCTTCCGGTAATTCCATGCAGCATGATTGCGGCCGGTTTTTTTTGTTCAAGCCGGGGTATAAGCCCGCTCAAAACATCTTTTTGATCTTGGGTGAGCTCATACTCTTTTCCTGGAACATCCAGGCTGCAGTTCAAGTTCTGTTTTTCATCCTGCACCTGCTCTATCAGTTTTTTGTCCAGCAGACTCTTAAGGGATTTATTTGCTCCCTGCCCCAGGGCTGAGGTAATTTTTGAACGGAGCATGGCCCTCTGTTCCCAGAGCAGGTCCATTACCGCCCATTGCAGGCTTGCTCCGGGGCGTATGGACCATGGAGGCCCTTTACAGACTTTATAACAGGGATCAATTCTTGCGGTCCCGAAATCCAGATGCAGCCGGTCTGTCATCCACAATTCTGAAACTTCG
>SLAE01000050.1 GCA_007127015.1 Desulfonatronospira sp.
AAAAAAATCAGGCAAAATCGCCTAAAATGCGATCAACGAGAATAGATGCGGCTGAACGCACGGACAAGTGATTGTACCGGGCAAGCAAACGTACCGGGTTGAGAACATAATCCGCTTTGTCGATTACCTGTGCGCTCAGACCATATCCGGTTCCCAGGATCATAAGTACCGACTTTTCAGCAAGCAGGGACCGGATATCTCTGCACAGGATATTCCCGGTGCCCGAAGCCCTGGTGGCTATTACTACAGGATGAACCCCTGTTTCCTGCGAAATATTCCGCACTACTTCTTCCAGAGAGGAACAGACCCTTATTCCGGAAAGAGCCCGGGAACGGTCAGGGTTTGCTTCTGCACCGGCACCCTTGATCCAGTGACTGATAAGCCTGTCAGCCAGCGCCCTCTGGTCTTCCAGAGGAGTACAAAGGAAATATTGTCCCAGACCGTACGTAGCGCAAACTCTCCCGATATCATGAATATCAAGATTTGTCAAAGAAGTTGTACATTCTTGACCTGTTTTATTTTTCACAGGATGGTGAACCAGGGCAATGTTTAAATTACGGCCCGGGCAGGATCTGGGAAGGTTTCGCAGGTAACTGATGTCTTCTGGCTGCAGTTTTTTTTCGCTTAATAACTCCGGGCGGTATTCAAGTGTATTTTCAAGCGCTTTTTCTCTGCGCCATCTGGCTATGCGGGCGTGATCTCCGGTCAGGAGAACTTGAGGCACTTGCAGGCTCTCGTATTCTTCCGGTCTAGTATAATGAGGATACTCAAGAAGCCCTGCAGAAAAACTTTCTTCACCGGTGGATTCCTGCCTGCCCATAAATCCCGGCACATATCGGGACACAGCCTCAATAAGGCAAAGAGCTGCAGCTTCACCTCCGTTCAGCACAAAATCTCCAACAGACAGGTGCTCCAGCTCAAAAAGCTCTTCGATCCTGGCGTCTATTCCTTCATAACGTCCACAGACAAGCGCCAGATCTTCTTCTCTGGAGAGCATAGCCGCTTTTCTCTGACTTAGGGGAAAGCCTTTTGGAGTCAGCAGAATCTTTCGACACTTTCCAGGCAGGGTCTTCAGTGCCCGCACAAGCGGATCCATAAGCATGACCATGCCCGGCCCCCCGCCATAAGGTTTGTCATCAACACTTTTATGTCGATCAAGAGCAAAATTTCTTGGATTGATCAGATTAAAGTCCAGAATATCCTTCTGCCTGGCTTTGCTTATTAATCCACATTGCAGAGGGGAATCAAAATATTCAGGAAACAAAGTGATTATATGAAAGCGCACATTCAGTCCTGCAGGTACAGATCAAGGAGTCCTTCGGGCGGGTCTATGACTGCTCTTTTTCTATGAGGATCAAGTTCAAGTATAAAATCATCATGAGCCGGAAAAAGCACTTCCCGGTCTTCAGGAGTCATGATCCTCCATATTTCACTGCCCTTTTCCCGAAGAAAACCCCGAATAACACCCAGAAAAACATCATCTTTTAAATATACCCGGCAATCAAGAAGTTCATATAGGTAAACCTCGTCCTCGTCTTTCCGGGGCAGGTCACGGGCGTCTACAAGGAGTTCTGCACCTCGCCATTTTTCAGCCAGGTCTCTTCCGGCAACCCTGTTCAGTAGAAGCAGTACCATTTTTTTATGCATTCTCCATGCAAGAATTGTAAAAACCTTTGGTGTAGCTCCAGGAAGCTGGAGATATACTGTGGTCAGTTCATTTAAAATTAAAGGGGAGTCTGCATACCATATAATGCAAAGCTCCCCTCCCAATCCATGTGGCTTGACCACCTTTCCGCAAGGTATCAGGTTTCTGGCAGCCATTTTCAGCTGATCTGAAGTTTACTCAATTATTTCCAGTACGGCCCGCTTTCGAGCCTTGGTTGATGCAGCGCCCAGGATCGTACGCATGGCCCGGGCAGTACGTCCCTGTCTGCCAATAACTTTTCCCAGATCTTCCTTGGCAACCTTGAGTTCAATGACAGCTGTCTGTTCGCCTTCTACCTCGGCTACTTCCACTTTATCAGGATTATCCACCAAAGACTTGGCAATATATTCGATCAATTCCTTCAACATAATCACCTCCGATTATTCCACGATTCAGGATAGATTTTCCGGTTCTTGCCCAGCTATGGTTGTTGACAAAGAACTTAATTACAAGCTGCTTAAATCATGTTATCGGAACCATGCCTGCGCGAACTGAGAGCTGTTTATCAGATAAAGTTTGATCAGATACTGCAGTCCTGTACTGTACGTTGTATAGCATTTTAATATAGACTGCTCTTTATTCAATATTTCTGAACATTCTCAAACAGCCCTAACAGCAAGACCAGGATTCAGCTTCAGATCATACAGCCTATAATCTTACTGCAGGAAGCAGTAAATCCAGAACGAATCCAAGGCATGCGGCGCTTAGAATCTTGTCAGGAATTTTCATATGACGTGCGAACTTATTTCAAATCCGCTGTTGGTTTATATCAGTCGATAGAAATAATTCCCGCTTTGTCAAAAAACAAATCTTTAAAAATAATCGTGATTTTCAGATACCGTCGAAAAACCCGGAGGCTGGAAACACTGATCAGGAGCTTGCTTTTTTAAGCAAAGAACGTACTGTATCAGTGGGTTTAGCTCCCTTGTCCATCCAGGCTTTGACTTTATCCATGTCTATCTTTATTTCCGGTGGCTCCTGAAGAGGATTGTAGTAACCCAGATACTCAAGAGCACGGCCATCCCTTCGGGTTTCGCTGTTTAAAGCCACAAGGCGGTAAAATGGTCTCTTTTTGGAACCCATCCTGGTCAATCTCAATCTAAGCGCCATCTAATTCTTCCCCCATTTAGTTTTGATTTAATATTGTTTTTCAAAAATCAACACCTTAAACAGCATAATCCATCCGCCTTGTCTGCAGCAACAGATCATCCCGCTATCTGTATCCATTGCAGGAAATCTCCAAAACAATTATTTTGGCATAAAACTTACAAAAAAATATATATTTAATAGAAAGTTTGTCCAGTTATTTATTTTTTCTTTTTTTTCCGCTTTGTTTTTTTCCGCTTGGATCTGATCCTGCCCGTCGTCCCGGGTAGACCTTTGCTCATATCCAGACTGGGCTGCCCATCCTTGTTCATCATTTTTTTCATCATTTTCTGCATCTGCTCAAAGTTGGTCAGCAGCTGGTTTACATCCTGAACCGTGGTTCCGCTGCCGCGGGCGATCCTCTGCTTGCGCGATGCGTTAAAAACCTTTGGATTGCGGCGTTCGTAAGGAGTCATGGAACTGATGATGGCATCGATCTTGACCATTTCCTTTTCAGGAACCTGCACATCCTTGAGTTTATCCCTCATCTTGCCCATTCCAGGGATCATCTTCAGCAGACCTTCTATTGAACCCATCTTCTTCAATCTGCCCATCTGCTTACTGAAATCATCCAGATTGAACTGGGACTTTTGAAACTTCTCCTGCATCACCCTGGCTTCATCCTGATCCAGATC
>SLAE01000078.1 GCA_007127015.1 Desulfonatronospira sp.
GACCCAGACAAAGCTGCTGTTGCGTTTAAGTCTTGAGCGCACAAAATCCGGCTCAACGCCTAAAATCCTGGAAAGTTCTTCAGATGAGGCCTGGATGTCTTCCATCAGGAAGGGATTGGCATAGATGGATTTGCCGCGCACGCTCTGGGCCAGAACCCGGCCTTCACGGTCGAAGATCTCACCTCTTTTGCCGGTTATTCTTTCATGGCTGAAATATTGGCGGTTGGCCTGCGCAGACAGCTCCTCACCCTTGATGATCTGGACGAACATGGCTCTGGTCCAGAGTCCTCCCCAGAATATAAAGCAGAAACCAAGCACCAGAACAATTTTCAGTCTGCTGTAATCTCTGGTTTTGCGTTTTGTTTTGCTGGAGGACATATAGACCGTTATTTCCTGAGTTTTCTTATCTGTGTTTCCTCTGGTTTATCCAGACCATGTTCCTGTGCCCATTCCTTAAGTCTGAAGGGGGAAAGCAGGTTGTCCCTCTCGATAGTCAGCTTGATCCGGAGTTCTCTGTTTTCCCGGTATTCCTGCTGCAGCCGCTCCATTCGATAGGCCAGATCCACCCGCTCCACATTCACCCAGACCTTGGCCATGCCCAGGACGAAAACAAGGCAGAGCAAAAGAGCCAGCCATTTGTACCCGCCTGAGGATGTGCCTTTTTTATTCATCAAGAACTCCGGGACGCTTTTTTAAAATGAACGGTCCGGATCAATGGTTCGAATCTGTTTCAATGTCCTGAGCGCTGTCTGCTCCTTTGCCCCGCATACCGGAATCCGTCTTCAGGGCCGCTCTTAGCTTGGCGCTCCTGCTTCTTGGATTGCGATTTTTTTCAGCGTCCGAAGCCGTCAACGGCTTTCTGGTCAATACGCTGAATTTCTTCTGATGCTTGCAGATACAGACCGGCGTTCTGGGGGGGCAGAGACATTCAGAGGCCTGCTTGCGCAGGAAATGCTTGACTATTCTGTCCTCAAGAGAATGAAAGGAGATTATTACCAGTCTGGCGCCAGGCCGTAAATAGTCAGGTATCTTGTATAGAAATTTTTCCAGGTTTTCCAGCTCTTTATTTACAGCAATGCGCAGGGCCTGAAACGTTTTGGTGGCTGGATGATTTCTGGCCGCGCGCCTTCTTTGAGCCGGATATGCCTGCTCCACAATCCGGGCAAGATCCAAAGTGGTGGTGAGAGGTTTTTCTTCTCTGGCCTGAACGATAGCCCTGGCTATTCTGCCGGCCATGGGTTCCTCACCGTATTCCTGGATTATTTTTTTAAGCCTGGAAAAGGACGCGCTCTGTACAAGGCTGGCCGCAGGCTCAAAACCCTGGGCGGAACCCATGCGCATGTCCAGAGGTCCTTCATGTATGAAGCTGAAACCCCTTTCACTCGTATCAAGCTGAAGAGAAGACATGCCCAGATCCAGGAGAGCACCGTCCAGTGCTTCCCAGCCCAGTTCGCGCAGATAATGATCGAAGAGGTGATAGCTGTCCCTGAATATCTGAATGCGGTCGCTGAACTCTTCCAGATAATGCCCGGCCAGAGAAAGAGCGTGCTCGTCCATATCCATTCCCAGCACACTGCACCTGCCCTGACAGGACCTTAAGATCTGCAGGGAATGACCTCCCAGGCCAAGTGTCCCGTCCAGATAAAATCCTCCGGAAACAGGCTGCAGGAGTTCCAGGACTTCCTTGACCATAACCGGCTGATGGACGGCAGTCCCTGAAGAAAAATTTTCAAGGCTGTTTGGATCCATAACAAACACCTAAAATCTGAGCTCAAAACCGTTTTCAGCAAGAGAATCCATGATTCCGTCGAAATCCTGTTCCATCTTTCTGCGTTGAGCCTCAAAGCGTTCCAGATCCCATATCTCAAATTTTCTTCCCACACCGGCCAGGGCGACCTCCTTGTTCATTCCGGCATAAGCGCGAAGATAAGGCGGCACCAGAATCCGGCCCTGTTTGTCCAGGGCGGCTTCCATGGCTCCGGAAATAAAAAAGCGGTGAAAGTCCCTGAACTGGCGGCTGGCCATGTTCAGTTGATTAAAACTCTGTTCTATTCTTTCCCATTCCGGTATAGGATAACCCACAACGCAGCCGTCAAAATTGGTGAGCATAATCCTTGCTTCCGGGGATTGCTCCTTGATTATTTCCCTGTATTCGGGCGGGAGCATGAGCCTGCCCTTGGGATCTATACTTCTTTGGCTGTGACCTCTGAACATAATTTCTTATCCACTATTTACCACCATTTACCACTTGATTGGTTGCTAGGCAAGATAAAGTCAAGTAAAAAAAACAGATTATTTTTGTTTTTAGTCTTATTTAGTAATGTCCTGTTGATAAGTGTTCATGATCCTTAGGAAAATATTTTTTGTCAATTATGCATTTTTTTTGGTGGTTATTTGTTTTTTTTCTGTGTATCTGCCTGAAACCGCGTAACAGGTTCCGCAATTTGTTCCGATACCTGCTTTTAATCCCGCAGGCACAGCACGTGGGGAGATTTAACATCCGCAAAAAGCAGGTTCAGGATCGCAAAATGATTTCACGGAAGCAGGAATTACATCAGCTTGAGCATCAATGATTTTTTTCATACATATTCTTTGAAATGGTTCAACTTGCATCCTTTGCAGCAGACTTTAACTGATTGAAGAGAGGAAAAAAAATTATGCATACCAAAATTATCGCCACCATAGGGCCTGCGTGCAGTGAAAAACACATGATTCAAAGGCTCGTGGAGCAGAATGTAAGGATCTTCCGCCTGAATTTTTCCCACGGTGAGGCAGCTGATTTCGAGCCTATTGTAGCGGATATCAGGAAAGTGGAGGAGGAACTCCAGACCGGTCTGACGATCATGCAGGATCTTTCAGGTCCCAAGATCAGAGCAGGCGAACTGAAAGAATCTCCGATGAACATCAATGTCGGAGATGAGGTATTTATGGGACCTTCCGGAGAAATGGACAGGTTTGAAAGCTATCTGCCTTTTGATCACCCTGAGATCCTGCACGCTTTGAAAAAAGGAGACGAAGTCCGGCTGAGCGACGGCGGTCTCAGATTTGAAGTCCGGGAAATGCAGGGGGAAATAGCCAGGATGAAGGCTGATAACAACGGCATCATAACTTCACGCAAGGGTGTTACTTTTCCGGGCATCAAAGCTTCCATTTCCGCCCTGACCGACAAGGACCGGGAAGATCTGTCCAATGGACTGGACATGGGTGTGGACGCTGCGGCTATGTCCTTTGTCCAGAGTCCTGAAGACGTGGCCATGGCCAAGGACGTGATCGGGAAAAAGGGCCGCTGGATTCCTGTCATTGCCAAACTGGAAAGACAGGTGGCGTTAAACAGGCTGGATGAGATACTGAAGATCGCGGACGGGATCATGGTAGCCAGGGGTGATCTAGGTCTAGAGACCCCCCTGTCTTCGCTTCCCACTCTGCAGAAAAGAATCATAGCAGCCTGCAATCAGGCTTCAAAGCCGGTCATTGTGGCTACTCAGA
>SLAE01000065.1 GCA_007127015.1 Desulfonatronospira sp.
AGGATAATCCAGGGGCCTGCGTCATTGGAGAGGTCAAATGTTCACATCTGCTCTTCAATGATATTGAGAAGCACGGCGGGAGGCCGATAATGTGGAAGACCGGACATTCCCTGATAAAAGCCAAGATGAAGGAGGAAAACGCTCTTCTGGCCGGAGAAATGAGCGGCCATATGTTTTTCGCGGATCGCTACTACGGCTTTGACGATGCCGTTTATGCAGCCAGACGTCTTGTGGAGATAGCGGCCAAGAAAAGCGACCAGCCTGTAAGCGACTACCTGGCTGACTGGCCGAAAACGTTCAATACTCCTGAAATACGCATGGATTGCCCCGACAGGATAAAATTCGATGTGGTTCAGCAGGCTCAGGATTATTTCCGGCAAAAGTTCGACATAGTGGATGTCGACGGCGTACGAATCACCTTTGAAGACGGATGGGCACTGCTTCGGGCTTCTAATACCCAGCCTGTGCTGGTGCTTCGTTTTGAGGCCGAGTCGGAAGCAAGGCTGCAGGAGCTGCGGGATATGATTGAAAAGCCTCTGCAAAAATGGATCAAGGATCTTACATAATCAGTGCGTAAAATTTTCCTGCTTATTCTGCTTCACGTTGTCGTCCTCGGAGGAATCTGGTGGTGGCGGCATACGGAACCGGATGCATTTCCGGTTCACGATCCGGTACGGCTGCAGATTCAGAATGAAAGAATGATTGATGCGGGTGAAATCTTCATAAAAGAAAGCTCATCATCCATTTCAATCAAGGGTCCGACCAGCATGACAATCTGGATGTACGTCTCCGCCACAGAAATATCCGGGCTTACTCAGAACAGGGATCTGCAGTTGCGGCTGAACGCCTTTAATAATGATCTGTTTCAAGCTCTGGTAAAGGAAATTCATCCTGAGCCGGAGCGAAGAGAAGACGGAGTCTACTACCTGATTTTGATGGAGATCAGCCCGGAAGAAAAAACACCCTCATCAACAGAGACTTTTGCCCCTTTATGTGATAAAAGCAAGAATCAAAATAGAACAGGTTTTCCTCCCGATAAATTTTTTGAAAATAATTAATAATGTTATGAGTTTTTTTTCCAGAAAAGGTTCTTCAGGACAGTCCAGTTCCTTCAACCTCCTGATCGTGGCCCTGCTGCTGTTTGGCGGAGGCTACCTTATCCTGAGCAACAGCGGGCGGTCCATGGACGCCATCATGTTCAGGCATCTTGTGACAGATGAAACCGGCACCCTTACTGAAGACCAGAAAAGAGAAATCATCTATTACTCCAATGTTCTGAGCCAAAGGTTCGGATACGGCCTCAAAGTTAAAATCCATGAGCAAGGACTGGACATGGTCGAACCTGATTCGCGCATTATTTATATCGGCCTGAGTCCCGCGCATGAAGAGGTGGTCATTGCCTGGCCCTCTGTGCTTAAGAAAGCCCTGCCCGAAGATTTTCTGTTCAATCTCGAGCACGAACATTTTCAGGCTTACTTTGAACAGGACGACTGGCCGCAGGGTCTGTTCAGCGCCATGAGCAGGCTGGACAGGGAGCTGATCAAGATTGAAAGAGAATAAAGCTCAGCAGGCAGTGGTCGATATCTATACCGATGGAGCCTGCCTGGGTAATCCCGGTCCCGGAGGATACGCGGCCATCCTTAAATGGGGAGACCTGGAAAAGGAAATTGTCGAGGGCCACACACAAACCACGAACAACCGCATGGAACTCATGGCTGTTCTTGCCGGACTGAAGGCCTTGAAATATCCGTGCCGCGCGCGTGTTCATACTGATTCTCAATATATTTCCAGGGCCATTAATGAGGGGTGGATAGACAAGTGGAAAACAAACGGATGGCAGACCGCCCAGAAAGCTGCTGTAAAGAACCAGGACCTGTGGGAGGAGCTTTTACGACTGATGGAGGTCCATGAGGTTCAGTTCGTATGGATACGCGGTCACAGCGGACATGAATTTAATGAGCGCTGTGACAGGCTGGCCGGAAAAGCCGCCCTTGAAGTTTCCGAAAAGCCGAAAAGGTAAAGTTTAAATAAAGATCAGCAAATGAATGATTTTACGTATCCGGATGAACTGGAGAAAAGACTCGGTTACAGATTCAATAGCAGGGATCTGCTGCTGCAGGCTCTGACTCACAGTTCCTATGCCAATGAAAGAAATCTGGAGCACAACGAAAGAATAGAATTTCTGGGAGACGCTGTTCTGGAATTATGCGTCTCCAACCTGCTTTTCCTAAGATTTCCCCGTGCTTCTGAAGGGGAATTGACCAGATTGCGTGCGGCACTGGTAAGCGAACCTTCTCTGTCCAGAGCTGCCAGGGCCATGTCTCTTGGCCGGTTCGTCCTTCTGGGAAAAGGCGAAGAACAGCAGGGAGGACGGGACAGGGATTCCGTGCTGGCTGATACGTTGGAGGCTGTGCTGGGAGCTGTATATCTTGATTCCGGATATAACGAAGCATACGCATGTATTGCCAATCTGTTTGAAGAATATCTGCCGGAAAGAGTGGATGTCCTGCCCGTTTCCAGGGATTATAAAAGCAGACTGCAGGAAAACACTCAGTGCCTGTTCAAGGCCAGACCGGTTTATACCCTTCTGGAGAGCTTCGGTCCTGAACATGAAAAAATTTACAGGGTCCAGGTGGAGTTGCCTAACGGGATAAAAATCGAGGCACAGGACAGCAGCATGAAAAAGGCCGAACAGAATGCAGCAGGAAAAGCTCTGCAATATCTGGAGCAACTGACCGGAAAATAGAATTTTATTTTCGTTTGTATTTCTATTCTACTGCCAATGCACTTACTGCCTCTTCTTTCAATCCAGAAGTTTACAAATCTGCAAGCAACCCTATAAATAAAAGAAGTTATCCAGTTTAAGGTAAAATGAGAAGCCCGCAAAACTAATTCCGCAGGTTCAGGATTCAAGAATTGGTATTAAGGATCAGTTAAGTCAAATGTTTGTTGTCAGCGGGAAAACTTCATACTTATACTTATGACTTATCCCAGATACTTCAAAAAACGCTGCCGCTGATTTTTTTAGGAAAATATACCATGCAGATAAACGATATCACAATAATCGGGCAGGGTCCGGCAGGTCTTTCCGCGGCAATCTACACCTCCAGGGCCGGGCTTGACACCCTGGTGCTGGGTTGTGAACCCAAAGTCGCCGGAGATTACGACATCGATAATTATTTCGGTTTCCCGGAGGGTATAAAGGGTCATGAGCTGATACAGCGCGGATGCGAACACGCGTCAAGGTTCGGGGCGAAACTGCGCTGCGAAAGAGTATTGTCCATTCGCATGGATAATGATTATGCCTTTAAAATCAAGACCGATCAAAACGAATATTATACCCGCTCTGTGATCCTGGCTACTGGAGTCAGCCGGGTCAGACCCGGAATAAAAAATATGACCGAGTATGAAGGACGGGGAGTCTCATACTGCGTGAGCTGCGACGGCTTTTTTTACAGAA
>SLAE01000192.1 GCA_007127015.1 Desulfonatronospira sp.
TGCACGCCACACGAGCGACCGGCCGGGAATATGAGAAATATATGTTTCTGAAAAATATTGTCTGGCGGGAAAACTTATCACAAATAATTTGACCTGAATTCCAAATTATCATAACTTTTTTGCATGCCACAGCATAACCTTATCCCACTAATTTTGAACATTGGCCTGCCGGAACACAGGTCCGCCTTTCTTTGGGGGCCGCGCAAAACCGGAAAAACCACCCTTTTGCGGCAACAATTTCCTCAGGCCTACTGGATTGACCTTCTGGACTACGAACTGTTTCTGATGCTGAACCGGGAGCCGACCAGACTGCGCCGGATCCTGGATGCCCAGCCGTCCATGATCGTGGTCATCGATGAAGTCCAGAAAATACCTCATCTGATGGATGAAATCCACTGGCTCATGGAAAACCGGGCATACCGTTTTTTGCTGTCCGGCTCCAGTGCCAGAAAATTGAAGCGGGGCAACTTCAATCTGCTTGGCGGACGGGCCTGGCGCTTTGAACTTTACCCGCTGGTCACCCGTGAACTGGGGGATTTTGACCTGGAAAAAGTCCTTGTCTCCGGATTTCTGCCTTCCCACTATCTGTCTCCGGACTGGCGCATGGACCTTAAGGCATATGTGCACGACTATCTCAAGGAGGAAATCCAGGCTGAAGCGTTGACCCGAAATCTTCCCGCCTTTTCAAGGTTTCTGCAGTCTGCGGCGGCTACCAGCGGCATGCTGCTGAACTATTCCAACGCGGCCAGGGACGCGGGAGTATCCGTTAAGACCATCCGGGAATACTATCAAATCCTTGAAGACACCCTGATCGGCAGGGTTTTGCCGCCATGGAAAAAAAGCTCAGGCCGAAGGCTTATCGAAACCGCCAAGTTTTATTTTTTTGATGTCGGACTGGTCTCGGCACTGCTGAACAGGTACTCTCTCAGCCCGGGGACAAGGGAATTCGGCAGGGCCTTTGAACAGTTCATCCTCCAGGAATGCTGGGCCTACAGGCACTACAGCCGCAAGGACTTTCCCGTTTCGTTCTGGAGGACTGCCAGCGGATCTGAAGTGGACATCATTCTTGGCGAGGCGGACGCTGCTATCGAGGTCAAGGCGGGAGAACACGCGGCAAAGAAGAGGCCAAAAGGGCTGCACCTGTTTGGCGAAGAGTGCAGGCCCGGAAAGAGTATCATTGTTTCCCGCGACAGGTATCCGGAAAAACTCAACAGCCGGATCACCGTGCTGCCCTGGCAGCAGTTCTGCGCCCGGCTCTGGAACGGGGATATTGTTTAGCTTTGAGTTTTTACTCAATATATTGAGTAAATGGTCAATAAGCAGGCAACTTCCTGATTTCAAAAGAAACAGCCGCACAAAAAAAGGCCGCTGCCCGTTTCATGAAAAACGGACAACGGCCTTATGCAGCTGTGTTATTACGAAACCCTGTCCCATGGATTAATCAATTCCAGCATGTCTATTCCCTCAAAATCCTTTACATTTCGAGTGGCCAGCCTCAATCCGCCTGACAGGGATATTGAGGCAATTTGAGCATCTTCAACACTTATCGGATGCCCCTGTTTTTTTCTTTCCGACACGTTTGACTTGAACTGAAAATGCTTAGCTTTATGTTTTGCTTAACTGCAAACAACAAGGGAGTTCATTCAGTGGACATGGAAATTTCCATTTCAGGCCCGGCAGGTCCGGTTTCAAAGCTCCATGCTGCTCTGAAATCTTATCAGCCTGTAATCAAGCAGGAAAAGGACAGGTCCAGGCTGATCATCCATTCCGCATACGCAAGGCTTGATCAGGACCTGTCGATCATTTCCAGGCGGGTCAGGGATCTTGAAGCAGCACTTGTCTCCGGGGAAAATTTTGAGTTTCAGGTGAGAAATACGGCCTGCTGCGAACCTCCGCACAGAAAGATTGTGGAGCCGTATCAGCCTGTTACAGGCCTCTTTGTGCGCTTGTTTGATCCCTCTAAGCGCCAGGAAACAGATGACCAAACTGTACTGCTTGCCTCGGGTCAGGCCTTTGGCACGGGAATACATCCCACAACCGGAATGTGCCTGAAGGCCCTGCACAGAATGGCAAGACACCTGAATAAATTTAACCGGTTTTCTGTCCTTGATTTCGGATGCGGCACAGGCCTTCTGGCAATTGCCGCCCTGCGCTTCGGAGCCGCGAGAGCCGTTGGCGTGGACATTGATCATCAGGCCATTCTCTGCGCTGAAAAAAATCGAAAAATCAATTCACTGGCCGACAGTTTTGAGATTGTGCAGGGTTCCTGGGATAAGGTCCGCGGCAGGTTTGATCTCATAATTTTTAACACATTCCCCTCACTTATTCTCAACACAGGGCAAAAGATATCCCTGCATCTTAGAAAAAGGGGAAGGGCTGTAATATCAGGGTTCAGCGCCGATCAGAGCCTTGTCATGGAGGAATTTTTCAGTTCCACGGGGCTTGAGCCGGTGGAAAAGAAAAAACAGGATGGTTGGGCGTGTATGGTATTCAGGAAGCAGTCGAAAACCAGTTTTGCTGGCGGCGGAAGGCCAGGAACGGCTCAGTGAATCGGACAGTATCAGAATTAAAGCAGAAAGATCACAGGATTGAGTGCCGCAGCGGATACAAGACTAATGAAAAAGCTTGTGGAGCAGAAAAATGATCGGAGCCATTGCCGGAGATATTGTGGGTTCAGTTTACGAATGGAACAACATTAAAACCAGGGATTTTGTTCTGTTCACTGAGAGCAGCTTCTTTACCGACGATACGATCCTGACCGTGGCCCTGGCTGATTCCATAATGACAGGCAGGCCCTATGATGAGAATATGAGACGGTATTATAATTGGTATCCGGACGCGGGTTATGGCGGCAGATTCAGGCAGTGGGCGGAAAACCCGAAGTCCGGTCCTTACAACAGCTGGGGCAATGGCGCGGCCATGCGCATAAGCCCGGTGGGTTTCGCCTGGGATGACCTGGACACTGTGCTTGAAAAAGCAAAGGAATTTACAGAGATCACCCACAACCATGCGGAAGGGATCAAGGGCGGACAGGCAGCATCTGCGGCAATATTCATGGCCAGACAGGGCAGGACCAGGGATGAAATCAAGACATATATCGAAAATAAGTTCGGCTACGACCTGAGCAGGCATGTTGATGAGATCCGGCCCGGGTATCAGTTCAACGAGTCATCGCAGGAAACTGTCCCTCAGGCTGTGCGGGCTTTTATTGATTCCAGCGGATTTGTGGATGCTCTGAAAACGGCTGTCTCGCTTGGCGGGGACAGTGACACCCTGGCCTGTATTACCGGAGGGATTGCCCAGGCCTTCTACAAGGACGTGCCGGAAGACGTTCAGATCCAGGTTTACCGGATTCTGGATGACCGGCTCAGAGCCATAACCCGGGAATTTATGGACAGATACTGCAGATGAAGGTTGAACAA
>SLAE01000068.1 GCA_007127015.1 Desulfonatronospira sp.
GCGGGCTTCTCCGAAGCCCAGCCCATATAAGTCAGCAATGAACAGCTCAGTCCAAAATGTATCAGCAAAGGATTCATCTCTTTCACAAAATAAGAATATCAGGAATTACAGGATAAACATGCATGAAGAAAATTGAAAAAAACGATCAGATCAGGAATATCGCCATAATCGCCCATGTGGATCACGGCAAAACCACGCTCGTTGACGCCTTGTTCAGACACAGCGGGGTGTTTCGCCAGGGGGTCATGGTTGAGGAAAGAATCATGGACTCACTGGATCTTGAACGCGAAAGAGGCATAACCATTGCAGCCAAAAATTGCGCGGTAATGTGGAAAGGGGTCAAGATCAATATTATTGATACTCCGGGACATGCCGATTTCGGAGGAGAAGTGGAACGATCTTTATCCATGGCCGACGGAGCGATTCTGCTGGTTGATGCTTCTGAGGGACCCCTGCCGCAAACCAGGTTCGTTCTGAAAAAAACACTGGAAGCAGGCTTGAAGATAATAGTGGTCATAAACAAGATAGATCGTAAGGATGCAAGGCCAGCAGAGGTGCTGGATGAAATCTATGATCTGTTCATTGATCTTGATGCCGATGAGGAACAGCTGGATTTTCCGGTGCTTTACTGTGTTGCTCTGCAGGGAATTGCCAAAAGGTCTGTTGATGAAGAAAGCCAGAGCCTGGATTCGCTGTTTGAATCCATTGTTGAAGAAATTCCTGCTCCGGTACATGATCCGGACAAGCCTTTTCAGATGCTGGTCTCTGATCTAGGTTATTCAGACTATCTGGGGAGGCTGGCCGTCGGCCGCGTTTTTAACGGACGGGCCGGACAGAGCGATCAGCTTGTCTGCCTGGGCCCGGATGGCGGCCGCCATAATTTAAGGGTCACCAAGCTCCAGGTCTATACAGGCCAGGATCTGAGTGAAGTTGAAGAAGTTGTTCCGGGAGAGATTGCGGTCATTTCCGGAATTGAGGAAGTGCACATAGGAGATACCATCTGTACAAGAGAAAATCCTGTGCCTCTGAAGAGAATCGCAGTGGATGAACCCACAGTATCCATGAAATTTTCCATCAACACCTCTCCTTTGTCAGGACGGGAGGGCAGATATGTGCAATCCAGCAAGATCTGGGAGAGACTGAGCAGGGAAATCCTTAGAAATGTAGCCATACAGGTGGAGAAGACCGCCGACCGGGACAGTTTTCTGGTTAAGGGAAGAGGCGAATTTCAGATGGCCATACTCATCGAGACAATGCGCAGGGAAGGTTTTGAACTGAGCGTCGGCCGTCCTCAGGTGATTTTCAAACACGAAGATGGAAAGAAGCTCGAGCCTGTGGAGCATCTGTTCATAGACTGCAATGAAGCCTTCATGGGTGTGGTCACGGAAAAGCTTTCGCTGCGCAAGGGAAGGATTACCAATCTGGTCAATCATGATACCGGACGCATCAGAATCGAGTTCACCATTCCCTCGAGAGGGCTTATCGGATACAGGGACGAATTTTTAACAGATACAAAAGGCACAGGGATTATGAATTCCTACTTTACAGGATATCAGGAATACCGAGGGGATTTTCCCGCAAGGTTCATGGGCTCGCTCGTGGCGGACCGACCGGGAACCGCGGTACCCTACGCCTTGTCCAACTTGAAAGCCAGGGGCAACCTGTTCATCGCCCCCGGGACTGTTGTTTATGAAGGAATGATAGTCGGTGAACACAACAGGGAAAATGACCTGAACGTCAACGTGTGCAAGGAGAAGAAACTGACCAACATCAGGGCGGCCGGAAAGGATGACGCCATAATCCTGCCTCCTGTACTGCCCATGACCCTGGAGCGGGCCCTGCACTTTATCCGGGACGATGAGCTGGTTGAGGTCACACCGGCTTCTGTCCGCCTGCGCAAGGCTGAACTGTCCGCCACCATAAGACACAGCTCAAGGCCGAAAGAACGATCTTGATGAGGAACCGGACCAGTCCGGGTATCAGCTTACACTTTTATTGCACAATTATTTTTCAGGAGATGAAAATGATCAAATCAGCAGGTTTGTTCCAAGGGTCGGAAATAAAAGCAAAAAGAGCAGTAAAAATTCTGCTGCTCTTTAGTGTTTTATTTTGTTCAGTTTTTTTTGTTTATGGATCTGTCTGTGCGGACAGGGCTCTCATTCCATCAGCCATACTGCACATGGATAAACAGGAAGTGAAGAGCGGAGCCGAAGCGGCTGGGATAATCGACCGGATGCATCATGGAAGGGTGGCCACCGGAAACGATTATATCGTCAGGTACGAAGGAAACGGAAATTCATCCACTTTATATGTCTCCGTATATGAAAACAATGACATGGCGGTCTCGGCAATGGAAGACATGGCCCGCGTGATGCGGAAGACAGACCACGATTTCAATCACTTCATGAAAAGGATGGTCAGGGACAGGGTGGTTTACATGGCTCTGGGACAAGGACAGGCCCATTATTTCTTCGTAAGGGACAAAGATCTCATATGGCTGGCAGTGGATACAGAAGTTGCCGAGCAGGCCCTTGAAGATGTTCTATTAACAGAGGATATAAGATAATCACCTTTTAAACCGGATGAAGATGTAAGATGCCTTCACGGGCTTATGGGAGGAGTTAAATTACATCCGGTATACTTAGAGCTTTGCCCACCGGAGCCAGATAAACGGCAAATTCTTCCTGACCGTCCAGTCCCAGGAGTTCATCCATGGCTTCCTGATCATAAGCCGCCACAGTGCAGGTACCTGCGCCGACGGCTTCACAGGCCAGATAAAGGTTTTGACCTACATGTCCAATATCCATGAGGATGACCCGGTAAGCTGTTTGCCCATAACGCCATTCAGTGCGGTAGGGTATGCATGACCAGACGAAAACGGCCGCACTGAGACCTACGAAATTCTGTCCGAAGGAGGCTTCAGAAAGAGCTTTTTTCATATCAGGGACTTCCTTGACGAATCCAAGCTCGTTTTCCAGGGGCAAGAAGCGGTACAGCCCCTGGTCCAGACCCTGAACATTTCTGGCGAAGACATAGGTTTCAAAGCTGTGTCTTGCTCCGGCTGAGGGCACGTTCCTGTAGGCTGTGTATTCATTTACCTTTCTTCTGATACCCTGTGTGGCCCAGAGCAGAAAGGACAGTTCCTCAAACTGCAGCGGTTTTTCCGAATATCTTCTTCTGCTTTTGCGCGAGGCTATGAGTTCATCCAGAGTGACATCCCTGATCATCTTCTTCCACAGGTCACGTACGGCAAGTTTTATCGTTGGCTTTTCAGAAGAAAAAGGCTTTTGAACCGGAGGGGCATGTATGCCCATATTCTGATCTGTTTTGGAAAAATCCGTCTTTTTTCGAAGTGAATCCTTTAAGAATTCTCTTTCCGGCCTGTTATCCATCCTGCATCCTCCAGAAGAACAGAA
>SLAE01000024.1 GCA_007127015.1 Desulfonatronospira sp.
CCTGTGCCTCCAGCCTTAAGAGAGATCAGAAAGATGGGTATGTCCGGGTCGTTGTTGAACCGGTCCACCTGATCCAGGCGGTCTTTACTCGAACCATCAAGATAAGCAAAGGGTATTTCATTCATGCTCAGCCAGGACCTGATTATATGCAGCATCTGGACGAACTGGGAAAACACCAGGACCTTGTGGCCGTCTTCAATGATATTGGTTGTCAGATCCTTGAAAGCCTCAAATTTGCCGGAAGGCTGATTGTTGCTTAATCCGGGCATGTTGAGCTTAAGCAGCCTGGGATGGCAGCAGATCTGTCTCAGCTTGAGCAGAGCATCAAGAATTGACATCTGACTGGCGGCAATCCCTTTTTCATCCACTCTCTGCAGGACCTGTTCCTTAAGCTTTCTGGCCAGTCCGGTGTACAGATCAAACTGTTCATCCATGAGCGAGGTAAAGTAGACGTTTTCAATCTTGGGAGGAAGCTCTCTGGCTACTTTGGATTTTGTCCTGCGCAGTATGAAAGGTTTTACCCGGGTGCGCAGATAGTCAAGGCTTTCTTCGTCACCGTCCTTAATGGGTTTGACAAAGCCTTTCTGGAAGCCGTGCTGTGAACCAAGGAATCCGGGCATCAAAAATTCGAACAAAGACCACAGTTCCAGGAGGTTGTTTTCAATGGGCGTACCGGAAAGACAGAGCTTAAAGTCTGCAGACAGCTTGCGCACTGAACGGGCGGTGATTGTATTCGGGTTTTTAATGTTTTGGGCCTCGTCCAGAATGACGGCATTGTATTGATATTCCTTGAGCTCTTCAAGATCACGGCGCAGCAGGGCATAAGTGGTGATGATCAGGTCCGAGGATTTGATCTGCTTGAACATGCCCGAACGCTTGGCACCGTAGATGACCAGCCTGTTCATGTCCGGAACGAATTTCCGGGCTTCACGTTCCCAGTTGGTCAGTACTGAAGTGGGTACAACAATAATAGATGGACCTTTCCTGCCTTTTTCCTTGAGCATCTGCAGAAAAGCCAGGGTCTGGATGGTTTTGCCCAGACCCATTTCGTCGGCCAGTATGCCTCCGAAGCGGTATTCATACAGAAAATTCAGATAATTAAGGCCTTGATTCTGATAGGGTCTGAGCTCGGCATTGAGACCCATGGGCGGATCGATATGTTTGATTTCCTGGAAGGACTGGATTTTTTCTCTGAGTTCGTTCCAGAAAGAATCGGCATGAACATTGTCGATGTCCTCCAGGATGTTGTCCAGAATCGGAACTTCGTGATTCTTGAACTTTTTTTTCGGAGCTTTTTCAGGATCCAGACCCATGGTCCGCAGCTTGTGTTCCAGCTTTTTTATCCATGACTCAGGCAGACTGGTATAGGAGCCGTCCTTGAGCTGGATATAGCGTTTGCCCTGGATCCAGGCTTTCCAGATCTTGTCGAAAGGCACCCGGATACCGTCGTATTCGACATTGATATCCAGGTTGAACCAGTTGTTGTCTTTAGATGATTCGACCCTGGCCACTACGCTTGGAGGGCTGAGCCGCACCCTGTACCTGGTCAGATTTTTCTCGCCGAAGACCCTGTATTTCTCAACCAGTCTGGGATAGGCGTCCAAAAGAAAATTTATGGCTTCTTCAGGTTCCAGAAACCACATGCTGTTGTTTCTGGACTGAAATCCCATGTTTATCAGACTGGAAAGAAGCTCTTCCTCCTTGTCCTGTTCGCGGCGGACGAGAAAAGATTTGTCTTCGAACTGATAGCTGCCGGTCTGCAGGTCCTGGTCAGGACCGGACAGGGTGATTTCACCGTGCTCTGTCTCATATACGTTTTGGATCTGCAGTGTGAGCAGGCTGCCCTCCTCGTCAAGATAGAGCTTGGGATTAAACCTGGCCGGGACAAAAATGGGAGACATCCTTTCCAGAAATTCTTCCTGGCCATATAGATCGGATGAATGAATCCTGGTCCAGACCCGGTCCAGGAATTCTGAAATTTCGCTGTGCGGAATTCTCGGCGCGTCAGAAACAAGTTCCTGGATCATTGAGGGATTAAGTCCGGTCTGCACCGGATAAAAGCTGTTCTTCCAGTACACCCACAAGGGGAGCTGGCCGTAGAAATAAACTTTTTCTCCGGATATGGAAAAAGGCAGCTTGCCTTCTCTGCCAAGCATTATATCCAGTCCCAGGCCTTCCGCTGAGAGTTTTGGCCTGAGCTGCAGGCGCATTGGGCTTGTTTCGACCCTTATCGGCTGCTCGGTATCTTCCCAAAAGAGATAGTATTCTTTTTTGATGGACCAGAAAAACCAGTTCATCAATCCGGAAGGAATTTCCACCCGGTGACCGAAATATTCAAGGGAGTAGCCTATCTGTGTCAAAACGTCAGGCAGCTGGGGAGATATCTCACACCAGTTGGGATTGCGGATGATCTGTTCAAGAGTTACCGGGTTGAGAACGGTGGAAAGGCCTGTTTTATTCTGCCTGGCCCGGTAAAATTCCACCTGAAGTCTGCTTGGTTCGGGAAAGAACCTGTAGACCAGATAATGCTGACCTGGTTCGGGTTCAAGAGCGTTGGAGAAATAAAGACGAAAGGTGTGATGCCAGTCCGTTCGGGTGATAGGTGTTTCCTGATCGGAATCAGCTTTTAAACCGGACAAAAACTTAAGCGCGGTTGCTCCGATATGCCTGCATATGCCGGTGAAGGATTCCGGACAGTTGCAGTGAAAATTGATGGTTCCGCTGTCCAGATCAAGGCCGATCTCAGAGTTATAAACCTGGAAATCATCTCCCTGAATTCTTCCTTCCAGATCCAGGTAATGTTCTCTCTGGTTAATGCTCAGCTTGTGATTGCCGTTCTCGGAATACAGCTCCTGGGCGTTTTCCAGTATATATTCCGGGATATTTTCGCTGATGAATTTTTGAATAATTTCTTTTGCTTTTTGTTCTTCAGGATTGAGCATACATCGACCTTCAACTTTCTTTCTTCGAATTTACAGATTTTTTTCTTTTCATTAAGCACATAGTCTTGATTCTTAAACAAAAATTAAAGCTTGTTCAAGCAAAAAAAGATTTTAATGCACAGGACTTGTCTAAGGCAAGGAAAAGAATTTTTTTCATGTCTTAAGGCTTTTTTTCTTGAGCTAAAAAGGGTATTTTTTGTTTCCAGCCGACAATTGCTGCTTTGAACTCAAGGCACCAGGAATAGAATTTGATTTGCACCGGCAAATTTTACCGCAATAAAAACTTTTGATCGTTTAACATAAAATCTATATTGTGACAATACTCACAAGCAAGTTTTTTGATAAACAAGCTGATAAAGCCTGTATGTTTTTGATTTAAAAGGGTTAATTTTCTCATGGCCTCTTACAGACTTCAGGATCTTCCTCCGGAATGGGCTCATTTTTGTCTCAGTATCCATAAGTTTGTGCAAAAAGAAACAGATATCGCTCTGGAAGGTCGAAAATTGCTCCTGGCCTTTTCAGGGGGGCCTGACTCAACTGCGTTGCTGCGAGTATTTCATTTTCTGGCTCCCGGACTGAATGTCGAGATAACAGCCGCTCATGTGCATCACGGCCTTCGGCCTGAGGCCGAACAGGAATGGGTGAGAGTCAAAGAACTTTGCGCGAATAAAAATATCCCTCTGGTCAGCTGCAGGATCGATGTGCGATCGTTCGCCCGCAGGAAAAAAAAGGGCCTGGAAGAATCCTCACGTATGCTGCGCTACAGGTTTCTTCGCAGTGCAGCCCGCAAAACAGGCGCGGAATATATTTTAACCGGACATAACTTAAATGATCTGGCCGAAGATATAATCATGCGCATGCAAAGAGGTTCAGGCTGGCCCGCACTAGCAGGCATGCAGGCATACGTACCCGAGCTTAAGCTTCTAAGACCTTTACTTTTTACTTCAAAAAGAAAGATTCTGGAGTTTTTAAATGTACTGGGCCAGGATTATGCTCTGGACAGTTCCAACCTTGATCCTGCATTCCTGCGCAACAGAATAAGAATGATCGTTCTTCCCGAGCTGGAAAGCATTAATCCGGGCTTTTTAAAAAACATGGCCACGCTTTGGAAATTGGGCCGGGAGGATGAGTGCTACTGGAAAGACGTTTTAAACCGGATATGGCAAAATCTTCCTGCAGACAAAGACTTTCTGCCCGGGGATGTATTAATTGATACCTCCCGCACGGTCCGGCTTCGTCTGTACAAAAAGATGCTTGATGCTCTGGGCCCGGGGCAGGCCCTGGCGGAAAACATCTTTGAACTGGATGCCTTGTGGGTTCAAAAAAAAACAAATACACAGATTCAGTTTCCAGGCAATAAAGTGGGCAGGATTACCAGGCAGGGAATTGAATTTCTGATTCGATCAGGGGGGAAGGATTGAAGAATTAAGGGATTCAGGGATTGAGGGATTGAGGGATTGAGAGATTGAGCGGGGGTTGGGGTTCTGGTGTTTATTAAAGCAAGATGGTTAAATTCAAGGGTTGAAAAATGGATTTGCAATTGGCACAGGAAAAAGACGTTGTTCTGGGCCCGGATTTTCTGACCTGGCTCTGGTACAGAAGCGAGAAGCAGAATCATGTGTTTAAAACAGAAAAAGGTGAGGAGTTTTCTCTGCATCTGGGCCAGAAGATAGTGGTCCAGGGTGGAGAAGGGGAAAGCCTGGAAAAGGCTGTCTGTTCAGGGATGCTTTCACGGCTGCAGGAAGCCAAGCTGGGTCTGCGCAACGGGAAAAAAGTGACCCAGGCCAGGGTTCAGCTGGAACAGGACAGCAATGCCTGGTCAGTGCAGATTGAGGCTGCAGGCTTTACCTGGTCCGGATTTAAAACTCCCAGGGTGGATGTCCGGGCACAGGAAGGCGATGATCCTGACGGAATTTTTCTTGAAAAGCTTTACCTTGTGGAAAGGGCCGTACATTTTATTGATGCTGTTTACGCGCAATTTCTCACTCTTCGTTTGTCCCCTGAATGGCCTGAAGAAGTAAAAAGCTTTAAACAGTGGCTCTATGAGGATTAGCTCCTGAACAGGCTTTGGTAAACAGTACTTAATTTTAATAAATAGTATTGAAAGTATTTTTTCAGGACTTAAACAAGGATGATAATGCATGCAGGGCAAAAGTGACTTTGGCAGGATATCAGTTTTCGGTGAAGTTCTGTTCGATGTATTTCCTGATGAAACCAGAATAATCGGCGGAGCACCCTTCAATGTGGCCTGCCACTTAAGAGGACTTGGGCCTGATCCTTCGTTCATTTCCAGAATCGGGGCTGATGATCCCGGCTGTGAGGTTTTGCGGCATATGGTCAAATGGTCCATGTCCACTAAGCAGCTGCAGGTTGATGAACACAGGCCGACAGGCATGGTCCTGGTGAATTTCAAAAACGGTGAGCCATATTATGAAATCCGCGAACATGTCGCTTTCGATCAGATCATGATGCCCGAACCTGAAGCTGATTCTCCGGAAAAAGTCGCAGCTTTCTACCACGGCACTCTGGCAGCCAGAAACAAAGTATCTCGAGACACTTTGTATGCGCTGGCCCGCAGCAGGTATCAAAAGATTTTTTGTGATATCAATCTTCGCGATCCGTGGTGGACCAGAGATCTTATCAGGGATATTCTTTCATGGTGTAATTTTCTCAAGGTAAATCTTGATGAGCTGGAGCAGGTGGCCAGGATTACAGGGGTTCAAAATACTGAAACAGTAAAGAAAGCGAGAGCGGTTCAGGAAAAAGTCGGACTTGACTGTCTGGTTCTTACTATGGGGGCTGAAGGGGCCATACTTTTTCCTGATGGAAAGGATCAGTTGTTTTCTCCTTCCCCGGAAATTGAGGGCTTTAAGGATGCCGTTGGTGCGGGAGATGCCTTCAGCGCGGTTTTTTTGCTGGGCATTGTCAGAGGCTGGTCCTGGGAAAAAATTCTGCAGCGGGCTGTATATATGGCAGCAGAAGTCTGCACGATTAAGGGAGCCATGCCAGAAGATATGAACTTTTATAGATATTTCAGCAGGGAATGGGGTATGTAGATGGCCAGGGTTACCCAGGGGAAAAAAGGTCTGTATCTGGTACATTTAAGTATTCATGGCCTGGTTAGAGGCTTTGATATGGAACTGGGAAGGGACTCAGACACGGGCGGTCAGGTAAAATATGTGGTGGAGCTTGCTTCAGCCCTGGGTAAACATCCTGAAGTCAACCGCGTGGACCTGATTACCAGAAAGGTTCTGGATTCCAAAGTAGATGAAAGCTACGGAAAAACCATTGAAAAATTAGGAGAAAAGTCCAATATCATCCGCATGGAATTCGGGCCCAAAAGATATCTGCGCAAGGAAGTGCTCTGGCCTTACCTGGACGAGCTGACCGACAGGGCCCTGCAGTATTTCAGAAGAGTGGGCATGGTCCCGGATATTATTCATGGACATTACGCGGATGGCGGCCTGGCCGGCTCCAGACTTGCCCAGCATCTGGGAGTTCCTTTAATCTTTACCGGACATTCCCTGGGCAGGACCAAGAAAAAAAGTCTTCAAGATCACGGCATGAGTGAGGCTTCCATCGAATCAAAATATAACATGTCCACCCGGATCGAAGCTGAAGAAGTGGCCCTGGGCAACGCGTCTCTGGTCATCACCAGCACCTCTCAGGAACGTGAAGAACAGTACAGGGAGTATGAAAATTTTCATCCTCACAGGATGCGTATAATCCCGCCGGGCATAGATTTGAACAAATTTTATCCATATAAGAAAGGCCTTGATCGCCCGGACATCGCACAGGAGCTGGACAGATTTCTAAACAGGCCCAATAAACCTATAATACTGGCCCTGTCACGCCCTGATGAAAAAAAGAACATCACTACCCTGGTAGAGGCCTATGGTGAAAACCAGGAATTGCGCCAGGCCGCAAATCTGGTGATTATTGCCGGGAACAGGGAAGATATCGAGAAAATGGAAGCAGGATCCAGAAAAGTTCTGACCAGGATTCTTCTTCTGTTGGACAGATATGATCTGTATGGCCAGGTTGCTTATCCCAAAAAGCATTCTTCTGAAGACGTGCCCGAGCTCTACCGCTTTGCGGTTAGAACCAGAGGCGTTTTCGTCAATCCTGCCATGACCGAACCCTTTGGCTTGACCCTGATCGAGGCAGGTGCTACCGGGTTGCCTCTTGTGGCCACAGACGACGGTGGTCCCAGGGAGATCATCAAAAACTGCTCTAACGGAGTGTTGATCGATCCTCTGGATAAGGAGGCCATGGCCGAGGCTCTTTTGTCTTTTATAAAGGACAAAAGGACCTGGAAAAAGTATTCCCAGGCAGGAGTAAAAAAGGTCAGGAAACACTACTCCTGGGAGACGCATACAAAGAAGTACTTGAAGGAACTGAACAGCATGATTGCTCCTCAAAAGGACCCGGATCCCAGACTGCCTGTCCTGAAAAGCAAGCTTCCGGTAGCGGACAAGGTGCTGATTACGGATATAGACAACACTCTTCTGGGAGACAGGCAGGCACTGAAAGATTTACTGCAGTCCATGCGGGAGATGGAGGAGCAGCTTGTATTCGGCGTGGCCACAGGCAGAACCCTGGAAAGCACTCTGAACATCCTTACTCAGGAGAATGTGCCCATACCGGATATTCTGATCACTTCAGTAGGCAGTGAAATATATTACGGCCCGGGAATTCTTAAGGAACACTCCTGGAGCAGACATATATCCTACAGATGGCATCCGGAAGCCATTGCCAGGGTCATGGAGGATGTGCCTGGAGTTGAACTGCAGCCAGGGGAAAATCAGCGGGAATTCAAGCTGAGCTACAATTTCAAGACAGGAGTTTTTCCGGGTGTGCGTTTCGTTCGCAAGCTTCTGCGACAGCATGACCTGCACGCCAAAATGATTCATTCGCACAACAAGTTTCTGGACTTTCTGCCTGTACGGGCCTCAAAAGGTCTGGCGCTCAGATACTTGTGCATGAAATGGGGAGTGGATCTGAAAAAGGTGCTCGTTGCCGGAGATTCAGGCAATGACCGGGAAATGCTTCTGGGCAACACCCAAAGCGTAGTGGTGGGCAATTACAGCTCTGAGCTCAAAGGTTTGCCCGACACTCCGAACATTTATTTCGCATCTGAAAAATATGCCCGTGGCGTAATCGAGGGCATGATTTATTTCGGGTTTCTGGAGGACAGGGAACATGATTGATCTACAGGAAATCAGGGAGCTTACACCGGAAGTAAGAAAAACGGTATATCTTTTTCTGCGGGAGTTGATCGCGACTAAAAAAACTTTTCTGCTGCGTTCTGAAATGCAGGATATGCTCCAGGCTTTTTTTGACAATGAGGAACAGAAACACCACGAAAAAGAGCCTGTTTTTGAAATTTTCAGATACGCCCAGGTCCTGGCTCTGAATGACCCCTGGGTTTATGTTTCAGTGCGCCCTGAAATAGGCAAATGGAATTATTTTCGTTTTCATGTTGAAGATGTTCTTTATGAAGAAATCGAAGCCGCCGACTACTTGGGTTTTGAAGAAATGCAGATAGACGGCACCACCAATGTGGATGAATTTTTGCTGGAGATAGATCTAAAGCCGTTCAACCGGGAATTTCCAAAGCTTAAGGACTCTTCTTACATCGGCAAGGGAGTGGAGTTTCTGAACCGGCATCTGTCCGGTCAGTTTTTTCAGGAAAAAAAGCGCGGTGATGAAAAGCTGTTTGATTTTTTGCGTCTGCATCATTGTCGCGGCAAACAACTTATGCTTAATGAGCGCATTGAATCCATGGCCGCGCTCAAGCGTCAAATGCGCAAGGCATCGAGTCTGTTAAAGAAGTACGACAATTCCCAGGAATGGACCGAAGTATCCAGAGAAATGCGCAACCTTGGTTTCGAAGCCGGCTGGGGCCGGGAAATCGGCAGGGTCCGGGAAAACATCGAGCTGCTCCTGGAGATACTTGAAGCACCGACTCCAAGAATACTGGCCTCGTTTTTGAGCAGAATTCCAATGATTTTCAACATTCTCATCGTTTCCCCGCATGGATACTTCGGACAGTCCAAAGTTCTGGGTCTACCTGACACCGGAGGACAGATTGTCTATATCCTGGATCAGGTGCGTGCCCTGGAAAAGGAAATGCGCAAGCAGATCAGCGAACAGGGTCTGGATATCGAACCTGAAATAGTTGTCTTATCCAGGCTGATCCCTGAAGCTGGAGATACGCCCTGCAATCAGCGCCTGGAGGATATAATCGGCACGCGCAACGCCAAAATTCTCAGAGTGCCCTTCCGGTATCCCAGTGGTGAAATTGTCCCCCACTGGGTATCCAGGTTCCATGTGTGGCCTTTTCTTGAGCGGTTCGCACTTGACGCGGCCAGGGAAGTACAGGGAGAGCTGAGGGGTCGACCTGATCTGATCATCGGCAATTATTCAGATGGCAACCTGGTGGCCACGCTCATGTCCAAAAAAATGAAGGTTACCCAGTGTAATATTGCGCACGCCCTGGAAAAGTCCAAATATCTGTTCTCGGCACAATACTGGAAGGCCAATGAGGCGCAGTACAGGTTTTCCAGCCAGTTTACCGCGGATCTGATCGCCATGAACACCGCTGATTTCATAATAACCAGCACTTACCAGGAAATTGCCGGAACCGAAGAAAGCGTGGGTCAGTATGAAACTTACAATTCTTTTTCCATGCCCGGCCTGTACAGGGTAATCAGCGGGATAGATGTCTTTGATCCAAAATTCAATGTAGTTTCTCCGGGGGCTGATGAAAATGTTTATTTCCCTTATTTCGATAAGGACCGCAGGCTTCTGGAGCTGCATGACGAACTGGAGGAATATGTCTTCGGACCCCCTTCAGACTGGGCCAGAGGCCAACTCATAGAAAGAGACAAACCGATCATCTTTTCAATGGCCCGCCTGGACAGGATCAAGAATCTGACCAGCCTGGTCCGCTGGTATGCAGAGAATCAAAGCCTCAGGCAGGAGGCAAATCTATTACTGGTTGCCGGAACTACTCGCGTTGAAGAGTCCCAGGACGAGGAAGAGAAGGCATGCATCCAGGAAATGCATCAGCTTTTCCATGATTACGATCTGCATGATCAGGTGCGCTGGCTGGGTTCGAGACTGGATAAGAATCTGACCGGCGAGTTGTACAGGTTTGTCGCCGATTACCGGGGCATATTCGTTCAACCGGCCCTGTTTGAGGCTTTCGGGTTAACGGTAGTCGAGGCCATGACCTCGGGACTTCCCACTTTTGCCACCATTTTCGGCGGACCCCTGGAAATCATCGAGCATGGGGAAAATGGATTTCATATTGATCCAACCCATGGTGAGCAGGCTTCCCAGATAATCACCAGTTTTCTGGCCGGATGCCGAAATGATCCTAAATACTGGGACAAGATATCAGAAAAAGGAATCCGAAGAGTTGAAGAAAAATACAACTGGCGTCTTTACGCTGAAAAACTTCTCTCCTTTTCAAAAATATACGGCTTCTGGAAATTCGTGACCAATCTGGAACGTGAAGAAACCAGAAGATATCTGGACATGTTTTATTCATTGAAGATGCGCAGCCTGTCCTGATAAATCATGAAAAGCGAGTACAGACAGAATCGGCTGACAGGAGAATGGGTCATTTTTGCGCCTTCAAGGCGTAGGCGCCCCAAAGATTTTGTCAGAGAAAAGCAGGCTCAAGGACAGTCCGCATATGATTCAGGCTGTCCCTTCTGTGCCGGCAATGAAGACATGTTGAGCGAAATCGTCTTCGAATCCTCTTCAGACAACGCTTTTGGCTGGTCAGCAAGGGCGGTTTACAATAAATATCCCGCCCTTAATCCTGAAGGAGATACCATCAGATCATGGGACGGCATGCATCTCGGAGCCAACGGTTTCGGCTCACATCTGGTGCTGGTGGAAACACCGAGACATGATCTGCAGATGCACAAAATGAGCAGATCCGAGCTTGAAACGGTCATTGAGACCTACAGCAGCTGTTACGCTTATCTTGAGGCGGATCCCAAGGTGATGCTGGTCATGATATTTAAAAACTACGGAGCTTCAGCCGGTGCTTCCCTTTTTCATCCCCATTCACAGCTTGTGGCCTCTGGGATTGTCCCTAAATATGTCCGTGACAGGGAAAGAGAAGCCCAGAAGTATTTCGATGAATTGGGACACTGTCTTCTTTGTGATATGCTGGCTTTTGAGCTGGTGAGCAGGGAGAGAGTGGTGTATGCAAATGCGGGATTTGTATGTTTTGTGCCATATGCCGCTGAATCACCTTTTGAGCTCTGGATCGCTTCCCGCAGACATATGGCTGATTTTCGGGATATCAGGCATAATGAAGTAAAGGACCTGGCCGAAGTGCTGCAGTGGTCTTTAAAAGCCATCGCGGAAAAACTAAATTCTCCGGATTACAACATGACCATAAATTCGTGCACCAGATACAAGAGCAATGAGCCTCAACTGCACTGGTATATACGGATAGTCCCAAGACTCACAACCCGTGCCGGGTTTGAGATCGGTACCGGTATGTCCATCAATCCTTCCCTGCCCGAGGCTGATGCTGAATTCTTAAGAAGTTGAACAAAAAGCAGGCAGATTAATCAATTTTTTATTCCTCTTTTTGTCGACTTGGCCTGCCATTCTTCCTGCCGCGCGTTTCACGTTGGCTTGCCACGCGCTTCGCGTGGTTCGCCCCGCCCTGCCACTCGACAGGCGTGGGGCTTTGTTTTCTGTATGCCCAAAACAGAAGTCCGGCGCCGAAAAGAATCATAGGCAGGGATAAAATCTGGCCCATGCTCATCCAGTCAAGAAGCACAAAACCAAGGTGCGCGTCAGGTTCCCGGAAAAACTCCACAAAAAAACGAAATGTGCCGTAGCCGAGGCAGAAAAGTCCTGACACAGCCATTCTAGGCCTTGGACGCGATGAAAAGAACCATAGAATCAGGAACAGGAGAAGCCCTTCCAGGAGAGCCTGGTAAAGCTGGGATGGATGTCTGGGAACCATGTCCACCATCGGGAAGACCATGCCCCAGGGAAGATCAGTAGGTCTGCCCCAAAGCTCGGCATTGATAAAGTTGCCGATGCGTCCGCACATCACTCCCAGAGCACCCATTGGTGCCACGAAATCTGTTACCTGAAAAAAAGAACGCCCGGTTTTTCGGGAGAAGAGGTACATGGCGATTATGCCGCCCAGAAGACCACCGTGAAAGGACATGCCCCCTTTCCAGATCATGAACATGCTCCAGGGTTCGGCGATGAATCCGGAAAAATTGTAAAAGAGCATGTACCCCAGTCTGGCACCGATGATGATCCCCAGGGCGCCGTAAATAACCAGATCCGGAAGTTCTGAAGTCTGCCATCCCGAGCCGGGCTGTCTGGCTTTGTATCTGGCCAGCAGCCAGGCCAGTGTGAATCCGGCCAGGTACATGATTCCGTACCAGCGTATATCAATAGGACCGATGGATATGGCTACAGGGTCAAAACCGGGGTGTACGAGCATATCAGTTATCAGTTATCTGTTATCAGTAAATAATTGTAAGGCCGCCACGTGTCCTTCCACGCTCCATGCCACGCTTCTTGTGCGTCGACCTGTCACA
>SLAE01000036.1 GCA_007127015.1 Desulfonatronospira sp.
ACCGTCTGCCGTCACACTTGTGATCGCGACCGGAGGTCGCTCCTACGGGACGGCGGTGTCATCAGAGCTTCATACTACTATGACTGGCGCCTACCCGGGGGTGTTCCGCACGGTCAGGGGCGTCTCTCGGAACTTGTCCGCCTGGCTGCCGCGGGGCACACTCGTCGACCGGTGACTCCAACCACTTTCCATATGGCCGACTACCTTGAGCAATATCGCGCGACGCCCTTCGATGCGCGTATGGATCTGGCGCTCTCTGCAGACCTGGACCCGAACTGGCGTCCGCTGCTCGTACGCGATCAGCACGCGCAGGTGAAGGCCTACTTCTCGCGGCGCATGGACCTGACCCGTGAGGAGATCGCCCTGCTGCTCAGCGATCCCAACCAGACCGTGCGCCTGAACTGCGCCAAGCGCGCCGATCTGACGCCGGAACAGGTCGAGGCCTGCGTCTGCGACCCGGACCCCAACCTGCGCTATTTCGTCGCCCGCAACCCCCTGCTGACCGAGGCTCAGCGCCAGCGCCTGCTCGCGGACAGCGACGACCTGGTCCGTATCGCCGCGCGCAAGGGTCCGAAGCAGCGCAGCACGCGCTGCCGTCCCGGACAGGCGGAGATGCTGCGGTGAGGACCGATGATCGACGCGCCCGGATGACCGCGCTGCGGGACAACCCCAAACCGCCGGACATCTCCCGGCCCCTGCGCGATGCAGAGGAGCTACCATGAACACAATCGCACGCAAACCCCGGCGCTGGTGGCGCTGGGCGCTGGAAATCCTGCTCATTGTCGCCGTGGTGCTACTGGTGCGCGCCTGGCTCGCACGCGATCTCGCGCAGGGGCCGGCCCCGACCATTGAGGCCGATCTGCTCGACGGCAGCCCGATCAGCCTGGCGGACTACACGGATCGTCCCATGCTGCTGCACTTCTGGGCCACCTGGTGCCCGATCTGCCGGCTGGAGGAAGGGGAGATCATGCGCCTGAGTCGCAGCCACCCGGTGCTGACCGTGGCGATGCAATCGGGAACCTCCGGGGAGGTCGAGGCTCACCTGACCGAGCGCGAGCGGGAACTGGATGTGGTGAACGACCCGGACGGCGCCCTGGCGCGTCGCTACGGCGTACGCGCGGTCCCCAGCACGTTTATCATCGACCGGGACGGACAGATCGTATTCCGCAAACAGGGCTATGCGCCGCCGCTGGAGTTGCGCTTCAGGCTCTGGCTGGCTCGGTGGTTGTAACGCCACGGTGAGTCCGCCGAGGTCAAGGCAGGTGCGCGTCCCAAAACGAGCATCACCGCGGCCCCCTGTATCACGGCGGTAGCATCGATCGCCCGGCATGAGAAATGGATCTGTAGATATAGCAAACACATATATATTGGTCTATACTATTAGCTATGGTAAAGACCGAGTGAGGGGGTCGTCATGACCGAAGCTCCGAAACCGTCAGGCTTCGATGGACCGGAAGGATCACCGGCGCTGACTGATGTCACCCACTATCGCAGTCCCGAGACCCTCGATAAATGGCTGGATGCCCAATGGCGTGAGGGTCTCGTGGCCCAGTTCGGGGCATCACTCCAGATGGTCCGGGCCCTGAACGAGTTGCCGGTCGACGCGATCGATCTGCCAGGGTTGAGCGTTGTCTGCACCCGTCGCGTCTTCCCAATGCTGCCGGTTTTTTCTGCGCCGATGGAACGGTTGCAGGGGCCGCTGGCAAGAGCGGACCAGCTGCTGGTAATGAACTTCGCAACCCTGCTCAGGGATCTTGCCGGCGTGCACCTGCGGCTGGTGGAGGCGCAGCGGGAACAGGTATCTGCCCACGTCGGTTGGCACCTGCGCCGCGCCGTGTACCTGAGCCAGATGCTCTCCCTGCACCTCTGGCGCCTCTATCAAACCGAGGACCATGGATTCTGGCTTCAACTCCATCGTGCCCTGAGCTTAGCCGAGCGTCTTGGTGTGAATGCGGAGCCACCCGGGGACCAGGAACGAATGCCCGGATACGAGCCCGCGAGTGTCGAGGCAACCGTCGCGCGCATCGCAGTGCTCGCATCGACTGACGTCTACGCGTTATACCGTGGCGAAGCGAGTCTGCTTACGCAGTGGCTCAGCACGATCCCCCTGCGCTGCGTAGACACGGCGGCGGGCCGTGATGACCAGGACGGGCCGATACTGCGCCTGGTACTGAGCGTGGACCGGCCGCCTTCGCTGCAGATGGGACAGGATGCCCCGGCACCGAGCGTTCGGTATGTCGAACTGGGACCGGTCATCGCGGCACTGCGATTCAACCCGCCAGCATCGGCCAACGCGGCAGCCCCGCAGAACGCTACAGACAGTATCGAGCGCCGTCTGCGCCGACGGTGGGTAGTGCCCTTGATGCGCCAATTCAAGCGCGAACCCGCGGATCGTGGTCCTCTGGTCACCGCGACCGGGCTGAAGGGAATTCACACCATGATCCGTGCCGACTACCGAGCCCCGCGCCTGGTGACGGGTGTCGACTCCGACCTGATGCCGGGCGCGTTTCTTGCCGCGGCGAACGATAATCCATCGGGTATTCCCGCAATCTTCGGCGTCGGCGCACCGGGCGGCGGCAATGAAACCCGTCCGGTTGTCAACGCAGATTCCGTGGAGCCCCGCGAGATACAGCGCCTGTCACCGCGGAGACTTGAGCGCTTGCACACCGTGTGGGATTCCGCGGTGCGCGGGTTCGACGATCGCGTGCCGGAATACGCGGAGGACGGGAGCGAGGTCCTGCCGGGCGCCACGGTGACCTGGATGAAGAACGTGGGTGCGGGCGGCTGCTGTCTGCTGCTCCAGTCCCCCGTCGACACGATCTACAGTGGCAACCTGATCGCCATTCGGACCGCCGAGGAAGAACGCATCAACTGGCAGCTCGGGGTTATCCGCTGGCTGCGCTTCGACGATCCGGACAGCGCCACGGTTGGGGTCCAGTATCTCACCCAGTCCTGCGTGCCGGTCGACATCCGCAGCGTCGCGCCGGGCGAGGGCACTGCTGATGGAAGCCACCCGGCGTTGTTCTTCCACAAGCGGGGTAAGAGTGGTGCTGGTTGCCTGCTGTTCGCCCCGGGAGCCTTGCCCGCGGGCGTGCGTGTGACTTTCAGCATCGGGGCCACGCGACACAGCGTGATGCTGGAGACGGTGCACCCGGAGAGCCATGCCTTCAACCGCGCGGAATTCAGCCTGCCCTGAATCGCCCCGACCGTCAGACAGCCAGCATAGAGAAGGTGGGTGTTCCGGAACGGCTGCCCCAGCAAGGAAAGTGGGTGTCCCAGAGTTGATCATCGAACGCAAAGGGAATCGCCGCCGCCATGCGGCCGGTGGCATCGAAGGGCATCAGCGGTGCGCGCGGCAGGGCGTTGAGGTGGGATTCCAGCGGGTGCGTGGGTCGCGGTTCCGCTGCGGCGGATGC
>SLAE01000119.1 GCA_007127015.1 Desulfonatronospira sp.
CTGGAACGAAGCGCCGACCTTGCAGCGATTCTGACCAATCTAAGCCGTCTGGATGTGCTTTTTATCGACGAGATTCACCGCATGCCGGCATCAGTTGAAGAGATCCTCTATCCTGCTCTTGAAGATTTCAAGCTGGATCTGATTCTGGGTCAGGGACCGGGTGCCAGGAGCGTGCAGATTGATCTTGAACCCTTCACCCTGGTCGGGGCGACGACCAGAATCGGTCTTTTGACTTCTCCCCTGCGGGATAGATTTGGAGTCATCTGTCGTCTGGATTTCTATTCCCCGGAAGAACTGGCGATAATTGTGTCCCGTTCCGCCAGAATTCTAGGCATGGCCATTTCCAGGCAGGGAGCTCTGGAAATCGGTAAACGCTCCCGGGGTACGCCCCGGATCGCGAACCGGCTGCTGCGCAGGGTGCATGACTTTGCGGTAGTAGACCGAAAAAATGAAATCAATGCTCAAGTTGCTTCTGCCGCTCTTGAACGCATGGACGTTGATCCGCTGGGCCTGGATCAGATGGACAGAAAAATCCTGGAGTGCATTATCCGTCAATTCGCCGGTGGTCCTGTAGGAATCAAGACAGTGGCGGTGGCCTGCTCTGAAGAGGTGCGCACCCTGGAGGACATCTATGAACCCTATCTTATTCAGTGCGGATTCTTAAAACGGACTCCGAGAGGCAGGGTAGCTACGCCACGGGCATATGATCATTTAAGACTTGCCTGTCCCGGCCCTGCCCGGCTGCCTCTGGACCATCCGGAAATCTGATACCAAGGAGAAGCAAATGGCTCAAGCCCATCTGGAAGTAAAGCTCTTAAGCTCGACACCCAGCCCCTTGACTTTGATCTACGCTTCATTCAGGCAATGCTACAGCCCGGGATTCGTGGGAGACATGTGGCCCAGGCTGTTGCGCGGTGAAATTTCACTGGACAGGCAGGCGGCGCTCATCCAGGATGTCCTTGCATCGGGCCATACCAGCCCCATTGAACATGTGAGCTTCACCTTTGCCGTACAGGGTGTTTCCCGGGCTTTGACCCATCAGCTGGTCAGACACAGAATAGCCAGTTATTCCCAGCAAAGTCAGCGCTATGTGGATGAATCAGGGTTTGAATACATACTCCCCCCGGCCGTTGACAGGATTCCCGAAGCAAGAGATTTGTTTCTCCGGTTCATGGATAAAACCCAGAAGGCCTATCTGGAGCTGCAGCAGACTCTGAAGAGCAACGGCAGGACCAGGGAAGAGGCCAATGAAGATGCCCGCTTTATTCTGCCCAACGCGGCCGAGTCCAAGATTGTAGTCACCATGAACTGCCGGAGTCTTTTAAACTTTTTTGAACTCAGGTGCTGTGAAAGAGCTCAGTGGGAAATCCGGAAAATGGCCTGGAAGATGCTGGAGCTGGTTCGCTTCGAGCTTCCAGTGGTCTTTGACCCGGCCGGACCAAAGTGTGAGCGCCTTCAGTATTGCCCGGAGGGTGAAAAATTTACCTGCGGAAAATACCCTCTCCAGGATTGAGACGCAAAGCATCAAAAGACAGGGCTTCAGGCTTGCACCTGCTTATTGTCAGCTTAAGCCTAAAATATCTGTCAGCCCCAGATATTCGGCCCAGTCGCGCATGAAGGTGCGCAACACTTCCTCTTCAGTGACCATGTCGGCCATTTCCAGATAGGTAACCAGACGCAGTGTGAAAACCAGCCAGATCAGCACAGGGCATAATAAAACAGCCGGTTTGTGCCGCATGGGCTGCTGACTGCGGGCTATGCGCAGCAGAATCAGGATCAAAAAGAGCAGAAACAGGGCAAAACCTGCGCCCGGCAGAATGAGATAGGTGGGATCAAATGTTTCCCTGCTGACGAAATATACCCACACACAGGTAAGGGGAGAAAGAACCGCAAAGAAGATGCCCCATTTGGCCAGCAGGCCAAGGGCATAACGGTAGTAGTCCCTTCCGAAATCGTCCAGATTTCTTCTGTAAAGCAGATAGAGCATGCCCAGAACTGCACCGGCAGCAATGGCCAGCAGGAAAAGCTGAACCAGAATGGGCCAGAAAATGGAATCAGGGTCCGGATGAACAGGAGACATCGGCTCCAGTTCCCGCCACAGCGACAAGAAGAGAAGTCCCAGGAGCAACTTGCAGCAGGCAATGGCTGCGGCAGCAGGAATCAGGTGCAGGACCGGCCAGCGGGCAAGCCTGTTCCAGGTCAGAAAATAAAGACCGTAAAAAAACAGGGCAGCGCCGCTGATATACACAGCAGTCTTCCAGAACACCTGGTGTTCCATCCATATGCCTGGCCCGGGCTCCAGAAAAAAGGCCGCGGCCAGGATTCCTGCGGAAATAAGGGTGAGGGCAAGGATGAACATAAGACCCAGCCTGGAAAGCTGTCCGGCCAGCTTGACCATGAAAAGCTTTCTTCTCAATGTTCCGGCTGCAGCGTTAAGAAAGCTCAGGGCCGGAACTCCCAGAGCGCAGACCAGAAGCATGACCCCAAGGGAGATGAGCAGGCTGTCATAAAGGCTAAAGAAAAAGTGCATGTCCTTTCTCCGGGTTTTGGCGGTAATCAAAAAATACTGCCCCAAAAATAAGCAGCTGGCAAGATTATATTACTTCATCCCCCGGCTAAAACTTCTTGATAAGCCTTTAGGGATCAAGTAGCCTGAATCCTGCCCAAGCTTTAGAAATCTGTATTTAATCAATATAAAGTTTTCTTCATAATAAACCCGAACTTTCTGCTGTTTTAACCGCAAAAGAAAAGTGCAAAATTTACACATAAATTTATAATTTGCTCGAAGAGGCTTATTCCTGACCTGCTCAGAGCCTGAGCAGAAGAAAAAGGCAGCCGACATGTTTTCGCGCGTCGCCTGCCTGGTGAAAGCCTCAGGAGATTTTGAACTTTATTCCGGTAAGGTTTTTTTGCCCATGCAGCCTTCACTGTCCAAATATTCAAGGTCTCAGGAAATATGGGCCTGCCTGGCACTTTCCAAAGCCAGGAATCTGGGGTGTCGCACCTGGCAGAAGATTCTGGAAGTTTTCCGTTCACCGGCTCAGGCTGTGGCCAGAAGCGGTTATTGGGCGGAGATGGGTCTGGTCAGCAAAAGCCAGGCTGGAAATTTTCTCTCCAGAGATTGGGAAGGGGAAGCCGCTTACGAGTTTGAACGCATCCAGTCCGGCCAGGATCAGGTGCTCATATGGACGGATCCGGAATACCCGGATCACCTGCGCCATATTCCAGGACCACCCATCCTGCTCTACTACCTGGGTGATATTTCCCTGCTTGGCAATCCATGTCTGGCTGTGGTCGGCTCGAGAAACAGCTCCAGGTATGGTCTGGAGATGGCCGCCGCAATATGCCGGGATCTTTCCAGGCACGGGCTGACCATTGTTTCCGGGTTTGCCGAAGGTATAGACCGGCAGGCACATATGGCCGGGCTCAGCGGTTCCGGAGGGACCATTGCAGTCCTGGGTACAGGCATCGATCTGATCTATCCTGCTCTCAACCGGGACCTGTGGGAACCGATAAAAAAAAGAGGTCTTTTTCTTTCAGAATTCCAGAGAGGCACCAGACCGGAGGCACATAACTTTCCTTTCCGCAACAGGATCATCAGTGGTCTGTCTCTTGGAGTGCTCGTAGTCCAGGCGGCCTTGAAAAGCGGAAGTATGCTCACGGCCGGATATGCCCTGGAACAGGGCAGAGAGGTCTTTGCAGTTCCGGGAGCGGTCAACCTGGAAAGTTTCACCGGATGCAACCATCTGATCAGGCAGGGAGCATTGCTCGTCCAGTCGGCAGATGATGTTCTGGAAGCTTTGACTCCGAGTCTTGGAGCATATCTTAAGCCTGATAAGCTGGAAAAAGAGGTCAAGTGCGGGCAAAATAATCATCTCTTTGATGGATTGAACAGCGAAGAACTCAAGGTGGCAAATGTTTTGTCCGAGCGGGGCAGAATTCATATTGATGAGCTGACCGATCTTCTGGACATGAATGCGGCCGGGGTGAGCCGGATTTTGATCCATCTGGAGATTCAGGGAGTGATCAAAAGGGAACAGGGTATGTATTTTTCAATAATCTGAATTTATTAGCAGGTATTCTCAATTTCTGGTCCGTTTTTTTCAATGCTGCGGGAGCAAAAAATATGATAGCACGGCAGCCCGGGCGGTCAGCCAGGCAGGACGTGAAAATCCGTAAAAGAGCGAGTAAGGCTTATGTCCTGGACAGCAGACCTTCTGCCTGAAGATGTCATGTATTTTCTGGCCCATCTGGATGTGCAGAAAGGTTTTTCTCCGGCCACTCTAAGGGCCTATGGCCGGGATCTGGCTCAATGGGAGGCCTTTCTGCAGGAGGGAAGCAAATCATGCGCTCATCCCCGGGCAATAGCCAGAACTGACGTGCAGGGTTTTCTGGTTCAACTGCACAGGCAGGGACTTTCCAAATCTTCCATAGCCCGGAAGCTTTCTTCTCTGCGCGGTTTTTTCCGCTTTTTGATCAAAAATAAAAAAATCGAACACGATCCTTGCGCAGGGCTTAAAAACCCCAGAAAAAATCACCCCCAGCCCAGGGTGCTCAATGTGGATCAGGCTCTGAGTCTGGTGGAATCCAGTATGGATCCAAGCCCCAGAAGCCTTCGCGATCTGGCACTGGCTGAAGTTCTCTATGGTTCAGGACTGAGGGTGAGCGAAGCTACAGGGCTTGACCTGGAAGATGTGGATCTTGGACAGGGTCTGGTCCTGGTCAGGGGCAAGGGAGGCAAGGAGCGTCTGGCTTTTTTGACCAGACCAGGCTGTGAAAGGCTGAAAAATTATATGCCCCAGCGCAGCGCCTTTGGTCCTTCTCTAAAGGAAAAGGCCCTTTTTCTGGGGCTCAGGGGCAGAAGGCTTAACAGAAGAGAGGCCTTCAGGATCATCAGGCGCCTTGCTCTTGTTGGAGCACAGGTGCAGGGCGTCAGTCCGCATACCCTGCGCCACAGCTTCGCCACCCACCTGCTGCAGGGGGGGGCAGACCTGCGCACGGTTCAGGAGCTTCTGGGACACAGCCGCGTATCCACCACGCAGCGCTATACACACCTGAACCTGGATGAGGTCATGCGCGTCTACGATCAGGCTCATCCCCGCGCAAAAGAAAAGCAGCTCAACAGCCGGAACAAAAGGGATGATTGAGCGGGGCTTGCTTCTGAGTTTAAAAACAGCTAGATTTTACGACAGAAAAAAAGAAATTAAATTTTATTGATAAAAAGGAAGCAAATGAGTCCTGTAGAATTAACCGAGCAGGAAAAAGAAGTCCTGCGCATTGTTCAGGCCGACCTGCCCGATTCAGAGACCCCTTTTGCCGAAATTGCTGAATTAACCGGGTTAAGCGAACAGGAAGTCCTTAATCTGCTGCGCGGCATCAGGGAAAAAGGCTATATCCGCAGATTCGGCGCCACCCTGAGACACCAGCAGGCCGGATACGGACACAATGCCATGGTTGCCTGGCATGTGGAGGACGACCGGGATATGCAGGCCATAGGAGAATTCATGGCCGGCCGCACGGAGATAACCCATTGTTACGAGAGGGCCAGCTGTCTGGACTGGCCCTACAATCTGTACACCATGATCCATGGCCGCAGCCCCGAAGATTGTATCCGGGTGGTCCGGGAACTGGCTGTGCAGACCGGATTAAATCAGTACGAAATGCTCTTCAGTATTCAAGAATTGAAAAAGACTTCCATGTGCTATTTTTGATTTATTTATCCGGAACCACCAAGACCAAAAAGGAGGTCTGCAGTGAATAATTCCCAGGATCTTTTCAATCAGGCCCGGGAACTCATCCCCGGAGGAGTGAACAGTCCGGTCAGGGCATGCGGCAGCGTGGGCATGACCCCCTTGTTCATCTCCAGAGCCGACGGAGCCTATCTATACACCCAGGATGGAGACGAACTCATTGATTATGTCATGTCCTGGGGTCCGATGATCTTAGGACACAATCATCAAGGGGTCAGAGAAGCCCTGGAAAGAGCCCTGCAGAATGGACTCAGTTTTGGAGCCCCGTGTGCTCCTGAAGTTGATCTTGCCAGAGAGATCGTCCGGGCTTTGCCCGGGGTGGACATGGTGCGCATGGTCAATTCCGGAACAGAGGCAGCCATGTCCGCTCTGCGTCTGGCCAGAGGATTCACCAATAGGTCCAAGGTTGTCAAATTTACAGGCTGTTATCACGGGCATGTAGACGCCTTTCTGGCCAGTGCCGGGTCAGGTGCAGCCACCTTGAGCATTCCGGGCACTCCGGGAGTTCCGCAGGAAGTTGTCTCCCAGACGCTGCTCGCGGACTACAACAATCTGGAGCTGGTCAGTGAGCTTTTTGCCGGGCACGGGGAAGAGATAGCCGCAATTTTCGTTGAACCGGCAGCAGGAAATATGGGTCTGGTGCCGCCCATGCCAGGATTTCTGGAGGGCTTGCGCCGGATTTCAGAAGAATACGGGGCGCTTCTAGTATTTGATGAAGTGATTACCGGATTCAGGCTGTCCTATTCCGGCGCTCAGGGTTATTATAATGTTGTTCCCGATCTGACCTGTCTGGGCAAGATCATCGGCGGAGGCATGCCTGTGGGCGCTTATGGGGGAAAACGGGAGATCATGCACAAGGTGGCCCCTGTGGGCGATGTTTACCAGGCCGGGACCCTGTCCGGAAATCCTCTGGCCATGACTGCCGGACTGGCTACTTTAAAGGCTCTGCAGGAGCAGGATTATGCATTTCTGGAACAGAAGACCAGGGTTCTGGCTCTGGGACTCAAAGATATTTTAAGCCGGAAGGGTCTGCCGGTGCAGCTCAATGTCCTGGGTTCCATATTTACCTTGTTTTTTACTTCTGAGCCTGTGGTGGATTTTGCCTCAGCCGCAAAATCGGATCAGGAGCTGTTTTGCAGGTTTTATTCGGGAATGCGTGAACAAGGTATTTATTCGGCCCCATCCAATTTTGAGTGCGCATTTAATTCTTTTGCCCACGGTGAAAAGGAATGGGAGCGTACTTTAGAAGCAGCTGAAAAAATCAGCTTTTAATGTTTTCGCTATGAAAATCCTGATTGCTTGACAGCATAAATGTTTCTGTCTTATATGAGTAATTAGATTGTGCAATATGTTACAATCTAAACCACTAATGAAGGAGGTGTAAGGAGTATGAGAAAATCCGTTGTCATCAGTGTGATCTGCGCTTTTATTGTCGGCTTTCTGGTTTTGCCGTCTCTGTATGCAGGTCTGACCTACCAGCATGAGTACAAGGATCAGGACATGGAGTACAAGCACGGGTCATATCCGGATGAGATGCTGCTCTATGCTCCCGAGGAGTACGGCGAGATGAGAGAGGCCCCTTCTCCTTTTTCCCACAGCGTGCATGAAGATTTCGAGTGCACCGACTGCCACCATACCTGGGACGGGGAAAAGGAAATCAAGGGCTGTATGGATGCGGGATGCCACGATATGGCTGTAGCTGAAGAGCCTCAGGACAGACGCGACATCCGTTATTTTTACAAGGCCTATCATGACATGTGCATGACCGGTTGTCACCGGGATCTGGCCAGGGCTGGCGAAACTTCCGGCCCCACCGCATGCCCTGACTGCCATCCCCGAGATTAGTAGAGTGTTAATTTTTTAACCTGTGCGGGGGAGCAGGGCTCCCCCTTTTATCTGCTGAGCCTGCTTTTCTTTCCCGGAAGACAGGCGAACTTTTATTGGGTCCAAAAACAGCCTTGTCCATTACATATAATCATTTTTGCCCGGCCTGTTCACAATCCCTGTCCCTGCCAAACAGACAGAATTCAAGCGTTGTCGATCCAGAACTAAATTAAAGCGCCATATCGTCAGACAGCTGACAGGAGGGAGGATAAATGGCTTCAGAAAAAGAAAAAGTAAGAAATGATGAAGAAGAGATCGTAGATCTTACCGAAGTCATCGAGGAAGGGGATGCCAGGAAGATGAAACCCGCTGCAAAAGATTCCCCGAATCAAGACAATGCTTTAGACGATGAATTGAAAGATCTTTTCGACAACATGGTGCCTCAAAAAAATTCCGGTCAGACCGGTCAGGATCCGGATCTGGACAGCGAATTCGAGGATCTGTTCAGAGATGAGGATGAGCGCGGAGAAGACAGGCTTCCGGATGAAGCTGTTCATTCCAGGGAGAAAATGGACAGCCTGCTTGAGGAAGGCGGAACAGAGGTTGAGGAGGCATTCCCGGAAAATATTCCTGGCCCGGAAGCGGCTTTAATTCAGGAGCCGGGTCTGGAACGGGAGGAGAAAAATTCAGAACCTGATGCAGATCACGTACAGCAGGTTGTTTCCAGGCTGAGCTCTTTGGAAGATCGCCTTGAACACACCAGGGAACAGGTAGAGGGTATTACGGATGACCTGGAACAGCGGGTGCTCGAAATACTGGAGGATAAAGGATCGAAGCTTAATTTTATTCAGGAACTGGTACCTGATAATGTTGATCAGGCCCTGGCCGAAGCTCTGGAAAAAACAGGAACCAGCGCGGCTTTGATGAGCCAAGGTCTTGAGCAGATCGGTTCAAGGGTTGAAGCTCTTGAGGAGCTGTTCCTTGAGCATGCTGAACTGATCAGGAAAAACATGTCCGGTGAACATGGCCCGGACTTGCCTGAGAAATTCGATGAGTTGAAGCGGGAGATCGCTCTAAGTCATGAGTCCAGAATTGAGGAGGTTCTTTCAAGCTGGGAAAAGGAAAAAAAGTCTTTGACTGAAGAACTGGAAAAAGCCAGGACTGCACAGAAAGACATTCTTGAAAAGCTCGATTCTCTCAGCCGGAACATAGACGATGTTAAAGAAAAAAACAACACCTATCCTGAACTGCTGGAAAAGCTGGAAGTCCTGCATCAGAGCTTTGTAGGCAGAGATGAGCTGGACGTGATGCTCTCCCGGATAAAGGTCGAACTTGAGGAGCATGTTCAAAGAACTGTCCCGGGAGCAGCCGCAAAGGTGATAAGGGAAGAGATCATGGCCATGCTGCAAGAGAAAAAACAGGACCAGGACTGAAAACAGGTTTTTCTTTCCCTTACTTCTTTCAGCCACCGTCCAGTTTTTTCGTCATGCGAAACCAGCGCTCAATCCTTTTCAAACATGTAAAAAATTTTCAAAAGGGGAGTGCCTGACCGGTTTTTCCCTTTTGACCGCCCGGAAATGTTTTGTCTGGTCAAAACCATTTCCCCACCGGGCGGTTTTTTTTCAACCAGAAGAGAGGCAGACATGGATCAGGCACAGAAGCAGGCTGTACAGGTGACCAAGGAGATAGTGGTCAAATTTATTGAGGTGGGTCGTATTTCACCGGGCAATTTCCATGAGTTTTTTGCACCTATATACAAAGAAGTTCTGGCCACCATCAAGACCCAGGAAGAACAGTCAGAGCCGGGTGAAACCGGTTAGCCCATGCACGGTGAGCACGGCCGGAAAGTAGCCGGCTATTTCAGCAGCATCGTTCCCTGGTACGATTTCCTGAACCATTTTTTGAGCCTGGGTCAGGATATCTGCTGGAGGCGCAGACTGGTCAGCCATGTCCGTGTTCCTGAAAACGGACTGGCCCTTGATCTGGCCGCAGGTACAATGGATGTGACCAGGGAGATTCTGCGCACTGCTTCCGGTCGGACCGTTCTGGCTGTGGACCTGACTCTGCCCATGCTGGTCAGAGGCAGGCAGAAGCTGAATCCGCCGCTCAGCATGCGCATGAATGCGGTGCAGGCTGACGGATGTCTTCTGCCTCTGCGGGATGAAAGTGTTGACTGTGTCAGCATTGCTTTCGGCATTAGAAACATTGTGCCGCGCTGGCAGGCTTATGAGGAGATTCTGCGGGTGCTCAAACCGGGGGGGCGGCTGTGTATTCTGGAGTTTGGCACCGGCAGAAAAAGAATCTGGGGCGGTCTTTACAATTTTTACCTGTCCAGTATTCTTCCATTAATCGGCAGGCTTTTTTCAAAGGACCGGGAAGCTTACACCTATCTGGCGCAGACCATCGCGGACTTTCCCGATGAGGACAGACTGGGCCGGGAACTGCTGGAAGCCGGTTTTTCAAAATTTTTTTGTTACCCTATGAGCTCAGGGATAGTATATGTACACATAGCCCGGAAGAAAGAACCCTAAAGTTTCTGTCCCAGATAGATGGCCAGAACCCCCAGCAGAAGACCGGCAAGGCCAAGCAGGCGCAGACTGGAAGGAGGCTGTCTGGCCAGTGTGTTCAGAATACCCGGCATTTTTTCCGGGAACAGAAAATAAGGGATGCTTTCAAGAATAAAGGCCAGCCCGAGGGCGCTTAATAATAGAGTCAGGTCTAACTGCATGCTTAATACCTTACAAAAACACCTGTTCAAAGTCTACATAATGAAAAAGCAGCTCCTTCCTGTAATTGCCAGCCTCAGGAGCCCGGGTGCATGATATTGTTTGCGGCTGCCACCGCCAGAGAGCTTAAGCATTTCTGCCCGGGCAATGAAGGATTTGATTTTAAAACCGGGTTAAGGCAGGCTGCAGTATACTGCGGATGCCGAGTGGGCTTTCTGGTCTGCGGTGTAGGTCCGCTTAATGCCGCTCTTGGACTGCAGCGTATATTGCTCACTGATTCCGGCATTGAGCTGGTGATCAACGTGGGCATCGCCGGAAGCTATGACCTTGAAAAGGACCCTCTGGGCACGGTGTGCAGAGCAAAAGCGGAGATCTGGCCGGAATACGGGATAAGGACAGGTGACGCGCATGTGGATGTGCATGCCCTTGGCTTTCCTTTACTTGGCCGGGGCAGAAGCGCCCTGTGGAACAGGATGGAACTTGACGCAGAAGAACTGAGCAGCTTTAAGGACATATTGCATCTGGAAACGGATGCTTCCTGGAACGAGGCTGTCGCCCTGACCGTATCCGGAGCAAGCGGAAGTGTCGCGCTGGCTCAAAGGCTTGCGCAGGGGTACCGGGCGGATATGGAAAACATGGAAGGCTTCGCTCTTGCTTATGTGTGCCGCATGCATAAAGTTCCCTTTGTGGAAATCCGCTCCATCTCCAATCTTGCGGGATCAAGAAACGCCAGCGACTGGAATCTCGAGGCGGCGTTCACATCCCTGAGCAGGATCTGGGACAGACTGTGGAAAAGGAAAAAGGAGATGCGGTGAGTGCTGATTTATCGGCTGAGACCATAAATGTGGCAATATCTCCCTGCCCCAATGACAGTTTTATCTTCAGCGCCTGGGTAATGGGGCTTATTCCTGATCTTGAGAACTCAAGAACCAGATTTTTCTGGCAGGACATCGATGTCCTCAATAGATGGGCGGCACAGGGAAAATGCAGGGTGACCAAGGTCTCGGCAAGCCAGGCCCTGGAAATGGAAGAAGCATGCGAGATTTTATCCGCTGGAGGAGCATTTGGGCTGGAGCACGGGCCGAAACTGGTTTCCAGAAGAGGTCTTGGAAAAAGACCGGAAAAAATTGCAGTGCCGGGCCTGCAGACTACAGCCTTCACCCTGCTGCGCTCGGCTCTTGATTATGAGTTTGAGCCCCTGTCCATGCCTTTCAACCAAATAGTGGACGGTATTTTGGCCGGAAAGGCCGAAGCCGGGCTGCTCATTCATGAAACAGCCCTGCTCTACCGGGATTATAAGCTGGATTTGGTCCTTGACCTGGGACGATGGTGGGAGAACCAAACTTCAGGACTGCCCCTGCCGCTGGGCTGTGTGGTATTGCGCAAAGGTTCGGATCCCGGTCTGAAATCCCTGGTGGAGGAGCAGATCCGCGCAAGCCTCGATGCGGGACGGGCGCAAAGATCAGTTATCATGCCCCTGGTTGTCCATCTGGCCCAGGAACTTGATCCGAAAGTGATTGACAGACATATTCAGGCTTACGTAAACGAATACACCAGGGATATGGGCCCTCAGGGAGCACAGGCTCTGGAAGTTCTGAGAGCACTTAAACATACTGCCCGACAGTCTGCAGCAAAAAAATGAGAACAGCGCTTTACAACCGATCATGGACAAGATGAGCAAAATCAGAGAATTTTTTAATGAGGAACTGCCCCTGGTCAATGCCTCCCTCTACCGGGAACTGGCCGAGCTTAATCCCCTGGTCAGGGAGGTGGCTGAGCATGTTCTTATGGCTGGAGGAAAGCGGCTTCGGCCCATGCTGACCATTCTATCGGCAAGATGTCTGGGTTACGACGCAGAGGATGTCTACCCCCTGGCCTGCTCCCTGGAACTGCTGCATTCAGCAACGCTGATCCATGATGATATCCTGGACAATGCGGATGTACGCAGGGGGCGCCAGACAGCACACCTTATTTTCGGACTGCATCGAACAGTGCTTGCCGGAGACGCCCTTCTGGCGCTGGCCAATAAGATTGTGGCCAGGTACGATATCCCCTCCATGAATTACTGCGTGGCTGAGGCGATTATGAACACTGCCGCTGGAGAGGTGGAAGAAATCGCGCAGTTGCGCAGACCCCGGGCAGACAGCGATGTTTATTATGAGATTATACGCATGAAAACCGCTGA
>SLAE01000115.1 GCA_007127015.1 Desulfonatronospira sp.
CGACATAGTGGTTATCGGCGTCGGCATGGGCGGAGTGACCGTGGCGCGGAAGGCGACTCGGGCCGGCAAACGGGTGGCGGTAGTGGATTCGAGGCCGTACGGCGGCACATGCGCGCTTCGGGGATGCGATCCGAAGAAGGTGCTCGTGGGAGCGGCCGAGGTTGTCGACTGGCACACGCGCATGCGCGGGCACGGGGTGACCGGAACCGTTGGTGTTAACTGGGGCGAGCTGACGGCGCACAAGGAGTCGATCATCGGCACTATTCCCGAAAGCATAAAGGGAATGCTCGGGGAGATGGGCGTCCACACCGCGCACGGGCCGGCGCGCTTCACCGGTGCCGATTCGGTCGCGGTGGGCGACGAAGAGCTGACCGCAGAGAGTATCGTTGTGGCGGTGGGACAGAAGCCGCGTGAGCTGACCTTTCCCGGCGCGCAGTTTCTGGCCACGAGCACCGATTTTCTCGAGCTTCGCGAGCTGCCGAAGCGCATCGTGTTCGTCGGAGGCGGCTACATATCGATGGAGTTCGCCCACGTGGCCGCCCGTGCGGGCGCCGAGGTGACCGTAATCCAGCGCGGTGACCGGATCCTGAAAGGCTTCGATGCGGATCTCGCGCAGGAACTCGCCGGCGCTTCGCGGGAGGCCGGCATCGACATTCGTTTTGAGAGCGAGGTTATCGAGGTCACGCGGAGCTCCGGCGGGTCAGGCGATAGCGATACCGGTGGCAGCGGTTCAAACGGCGGATATCGCGTACGTACCTCGGGCGGTGATGAGCTCGCGGCGGACCTGGTCGTGCACGGCGCAGGGCGCATGCCCGAATTCGATGCGCTCGATCTCGGCGGTGGGGGCATCGACTTTGATCCGGGCGCAGGCATCGAAGTCAACGAGTATCTGCAAAGTGTCTCCAATCCGGCGGTGTACGCAGTCGGCGACAGCGCGCACACGACCGGCGCGAAGCTTACCCCGGTAGCCGTTCACGAAGGGATGATCGCGGCGAGCAACATCCTCAAGGGCAACCGCAAGACGCCGGACTACGCCGGAACTCCGCGTGTCGCCTTTACCGTTCCCGCCCTCTCGCGTGCCGGTATGCTCGAGTCCGAGGCGAGGGAGGCCGGGTACAACGTCACGGTCAATCGGGGCGACATGGCCGCCTGGTATACCGCGCGGCGCACGAACGAAAAACACGGGTCGTACAAGATCGTCATCGACGAAGATAGCGGAACGATACTCGGCGCCCATCTGCTCGGCGGGCAAGCGGGAGAGGTCATAAACATGTTTGCCATGGCGATCCGCGCGAAGATGACCGCCGTCGATATCAAGACCGGCATATTCGTGCATCCGGCGGCGAGCTCGGATATTGCCTATATGGTGTAGAGAACCGCCGTGACCTACCTACCCTCCGCGAGCTTGCCTGCGTCAATCGTTAACGGTACGATGAGCCTATGCCGAAGCACGTGCTGCACAATGAGTTTACGGCGATTATCGAGCGCGACGACGAGTGGTACATCGGGTATTGTCCGGAAATACCTGGTGCGAACGGCCAGGGAAAGAGCGTTGAAGAGTGCAAGGGCAATTTGGCGGAGGCAATCGCCCTGATTCTCCAGGACAGACGCGAAGACGCTCACCGGGGCTTACCTGCCGACGCGGTTGAGGATACCGTCACGACTTGCACAAAGAATCTGTCGCTCGCTCTCCATTCCAGAGATCGGACGATAGGTCAGTCAGTCGCGCCGCGATAAGAACGGTCGGAATGTTTGTAGTCTCGTGCCGGTTTCGGATGGGATTACGCTCGTGCCGTCCGGAAAGGATTAGATATAACTACCAACTCCCCTCGGTCGAGAGCATCGTAACCCGGCTTGAATCGCATCCGTTCCGCCCGGTTGAGAACGGTATGACAATCGAACCGACAAGCGGCGAAGACGGGCTCGATGACTTAGCCAATGAGGACTGGCTTGTGCGCACACTCGCCGTACGTGACCTGGTCCGGTGCGGCGACTCCGAAGGGATTACCCGGGCGCTCGGGCGCCGCTCGGCGGATGTCCGGTACCTGGCTACCGCGGCACTCGGGATACTGGAGGCCGAGTCGTCGCTCGACAGACTGCATCGTCTCCTGCGAGAGGCGCCGGAAAGCACCGTCCGCAGTCAGGCGGCGATCTCGATCGGACAGATCGGCGAGGAGGCCTCCATTCCGGTGCTCGAACGACAGGCCCAGACCGACGAACAACGCGACATTCCCCCGCAATGCCGGATTGCGATCGACCACATTCGACGTTATGACGGAGATCAATCGGAACTCCGGAAGGAGTTCGAAGAGCTCGACGTTGCCGTGGCGACGGTAGAGTGTCACGATGTGTACCGGTCGCGGGTAATGGCGGGCTGCGAACCGAAACCTGAGTACTGGTATTCGCAGAAGCTCCCTGACCTCTCGTACGGTGAGCGACGATGGTGGCCACACCTGACTGATTTCGCCGGTGCGCTCGCCGCCCGGCTCGGTCTGGATCCGCTCGCCTTCGCCGTGCATTCCGAGTTCGTAAATCGTCCGGCGACCGTCGTCATCGAAACCGACGGCACGATCGCGATGTCATATGCCGGCACATTCTGGGTCGACCGTCCGTCGATCGCCGATACCCTCGAGCTCCTGAAATCGGACCGATTCTCGTACGAACATCCCCAACGAACGCGACGCCGGCATGCCCGGTCTTGAAGCGCTCTCGGCCGTCGCATGGCGAAGCACATCCGAAATAGAACCGAGAAAGGCGTAATATGACCACGAACTCAGGGTCTGCAAACTACACCGCGATATAGACTCCGCGCCGGTTTACACATAATCCGGGACATTATCCGGGCACTTCGCCGAACAGGACGAATATCAAGACCCTCACGGCAATCGCACCTGTCACCGCCCATAACGTCGATCCTCCGAGACGACCACCGGCGAGAGCACCACCGCCGCCGCCTACAATCGACCAGAGGACGAAGCCGACCGCCTGGAACGCGCCCCAGATTACATAGAACAGCCCGGAGAGCACGAAGCCCAACACAATCCCTATCACCGCCCACTTGACGTAAGGTCGGCCGACATCGGTTTTTCGTTCCATAATACTTGATTATACAACTATATCCGGCTATGATTCCACTCAGCTCTACATGGGAATTACGAAGAGAAAGGGGCGATCGATCAGCTGCACGATCTGCCTGTGCAGGCGCTTCTCTTTCGCCCGCCGAACGTCCGTTTTTCGATCGCCGGACTTATCCACCGGTGGAGGTATTGATGGCGTACGAGATAGTCATGGGCATCCATGTATCCGACGACGAGGTGTACGCGGAGTACCGCAAAGCGATGATGTCGATTCTCGAACGGTACGGCGGGGCCTTCCGATGGGATTTCGAGGTCTC
>SLAE01000133.1 GCA_007127015.1 Desulfonatronospira sp.
CGGGCATTATCCTTCTGTATCAAGGGGTTTTATCCCTGCCAAGCAATTCATCGAGTTCATCCATTTCCAGTATTTCAGCAGGGGAGAAATCCGGACAGGCTTGGCGATTGAAATCAAAGCGCTTCTTCTTGATCAGGCTGCGACTTTTTTCAAATTTATGCTCCATGATCTCATCCAGATAAGGCTCGAATTCAGGGTCAAGAAGACAGATGCCCATGGAAGTCGGACCATCGTCGTCCGGAAAGCAGTGTTCACAGTCTATGCAGGTAAGTTCAGGCTGCAGGTTCATAGTTTATTCCTTGTTGTACTCCTGTTTCAGGTTGAAGCATTCGTGAAATGGATCTTGCACATTACCTTGTCGCGTAACAATCATCCATAAGGTGATATATTTTCTGACACAATGGATCTGAAAATTCATGGCTGATGCTGCCAGTAAAGATAAGGATACACGTATGTCTGATCAGGAGGGGAAATTTTTTCCGCGTCAAGAACTGTGATCATCAGCATATTCTGTTCAAAAATGATATCCTCATCAATTATTCCCCTGATCAGGACCCATGACTCGTCTTCAAAGACATCAAGACCTTCACCCCGGACCAGGATTCCATATAATGTCGCGTGAGAAATACAGCATGTGGTTGTTTTCCTGGTCAAAGCCAGCTCGTCGACCGACATTGCCGCGTCCCTGTAGACAAAGCCCGAGAGTTCAATTTCTTTGCCCTGAAATCTGTGCTGATAAGCGGCTATGACCAGCATGGCATCCAGGTATGTTTCGTCGTCAACCACGATCCTGTCCATGCCCAGAAGTCTTTCCGCCAATTCCGTATAGTAGTCCTTGTCGTAAAAAACCCCCAGCTCATTTTTCAGGGTCTGCTGCTCTGGAGGCAGTACTTCATCAGCTGATCGAGGCATTTCGTAGTTTTCCCACCATTCAGGATTGATCTCGCGGGGCTCCGCATAGAAGTCCGCCTCCTGATCGTCGCAGGCGCCATTGGAGGTTGCCTGGTGAATGTCGTCCACTCTCTCATTGAGCGTACCGGCATCCACAAGTTTAGAAGAAATGGGTAAACCGAGAAAAAGGAGGAAAAAAACCAATACGCGCAAGACTGTTTTCGCTTCAGGAGAGGTCCTTGGATTTTCCAGGTGTCCGCTGGCAAGCTCCGGCTCAGAAACTTGACGGGTGTGGAAAATTGCCGGCAATGACTTGAACAGCTCAAAGCTGATTGTCGAGAAGTTAATTTTAAGGGGCATGAATTATCTCATATTTTCAGTCAGAGACATCCTCATATCAAAAAAATATTTCTTCGTCATCCGTTTTCGTATCACTCCGGACTCACAGACCATCAGCAAAACCCTTTAAATCGGCCCAGGAGCAGTCCAGATTATCCAGATCATCAAAGGTTGTGTATTTAAAAATACATGATCTGCTTCTTATGGAAATCTATTATAAATTCCTGATCTGCCTGCCGGCCACGGAATCAAGCAGGTGTCGGGTGGGGTTTGTAGACATTCTCTTGATCTGAGCCGTAAAGGAATTGATCATTTCAGCCAGTTTGATTCCATCCGCCGAGGAGATCCATCCGCTCATAAGCCGCTCCGGATTGATGCCCCTTTTTTTTAGCAGGGACTTGATTGACTCCACCCGGTTGGCGGCGTGATATTTACCCTCTCTGTACTTGCATTCACCCATGCGGCAGCCAAGGATCATGAGTCCGTTCACACCCTCCTGCAGAATCTCCAGAATGATGTCCTGATGCAGAATTCCGGTACAGTTGATCCTGATGATCAATACGTTTGGGCTATACTGGTGCTTAAGCACTCCCGCAGTGTCCGCGGCCACGTATGATCCCCAGTTGCAGCAGAAGGCCACTATCAAGGGCTCGGGCCTTTTAACCTCCCTTCTGAAGGTGTCCAGGATGGAGGATATCTGAGCGCTGATCTTTTCCAGACGGTATTCCTCTATGATAACCCCTTTTCTGGGGCAGGAGGAAAAACAGATGCCGCAGCCTTCGCAGACGGTTTTGTCGATCTTGATCGGACAGCTGGGATGAGTTTCGTTTTCGTGGTGCTCGAAATAAAGAATGGCACCGTATGGGCATTTATCAATACAGATGCCGCAGCCATCGCAGTTTTCAGTTATATTGGCCTTGAGGGGATCAAAATAAATCCAGCTTTGGAAAAGAATCTGCCTTATTCTGGACACCGCGGCCTGGGCCTGGGCCACTGACTCTTCTACAGGCTTGGGATAATTGCATAGTCCGGCCGCGAAAATGCCCTTGGCGATAAGATCAGTGGGTTTAAGGAAAAAATGCTCTTCAAGCATGAACCCGTTGGAATCCAGGGTGCATTTGAACTGACGGGTTATTTTCTCGCTGTCCTGGTTGGGGACAATGGCCGCGGCAATAACCAGATAATCGGCTTGTACCTGCAGGGGCATCTTAAGCACGTGATCTTCAATCTTTATGTTCAGATATTCGCCTTCATCCTTCACCACAGGTTTGTTTTTCCTGGTATAGCGGATAAAAATCACTCCTCTTTTGCGGGCCTCCTCATAAAGCAGTTCCCGCTCCCCGTAGGTGCGGATATCCCGGTACAGGATATACACCTGAATTCCCGGGTTAAGTTCTTTGAGAAACAGGGAGGATTCAATGCTGTGCGTGCAGCACACACGGCTGCAGTACTGGGGTCCCGGTTCCCTTGAACTTACGCACTGAATGAAGACCACAGTCCTGGCCTTTTTGATCTTTTCCGGGTCGGCTTTAAGTTTGCTGTCAAAATCGTGATGGGTGAACACACGATTGCTTTGGCCGTAAAGATATTCATCCGGCCTGTGTTCCCTTGCCCCGGTACATAATACTGCTGCTCCGTAGCGGATGGTTTCAATAAGCTCAAATCCTTCTTCTTTAGTAACATGAACCTGGCTGATGAAGTTTCCTATGGAGCCACGGCAGGAAACCACCTGCCCGTTTTTCATCAGAGTTATCCTGGGATTGTGCTCCACTTTTGAAATAGTTTCCTCCAGATAAGCCGCGATATCCTCGCCTTTCCAGGTGGATCTGAGATTCAAGGCGTTGCCGCCAAGATGATCTGACTTCTCCACCAGGATGGTCTCTATTCCCTGCCGGGCCAGCTCAAGGGACACGGTCATGCCTGTAAGCCCTCCGCCGACAACAAGTGCTTTACGAATTACTTTCTTGTATATCCCGTGCAGGGATTTGTTCAGCCGGACCTTGGCCACGGCCGCCGCAATCTGTAGCTTGGCCTTGTCCAGGGCCTCGAGTGGATAATCTTTATGCACCCAGCTGTTCTGATTGCGGATATTGGCGATCTCCAGAAGATAAGGGTTCAGCCCGGCGCCTTTAAGAGTTTTCTGATAGAGGCCTTCATGGGTTTTTGGAGTGCAGGCGGCAATGACCACCCGGTTCAGATTATTCGAAGCGATCTGTTCTGTGATCTTGTCCTGACTTATCTGTGGACAGGTGAAGACATTTTTGTCTGCCAGAATAACACCGGGCAGGGTCGAAGAGAATTTTAACAGCATCTCGACATCGATTGTTTCTGATATATTGCCTCCGCAGGCACAGATGAACACTCCGATCCTGGGTTCCTGCCCGGTAACGTCCTTTTCTTCAGGAAAGAATTCGGTCTGAACCATAGTCTGGCGTACATCGACAAGTTCTCTTGTGGCGGCATTGGCGGCTCCCGCGGCATCGGTTATGGACTGTCGGATGTCCCGGGGAGAGATGATGCTCCCTGCGACATATATGCCAGGTCTGCTGCTCTTGAAGGTGTTAAAGCTTGAAGTGATGGCGAAGTTATAGCGGTTCATGCCTATGCCCAGCCTGGCGGCCAGGGCCACGGTGTCCTCCCCGGGCATGACCCCCGTGGAAAGGACCAGCATATCCTGCGCCTCGGTTATCATCCGGGAGTCTTCGGAAAGATAACTTACTAGCACCCCCTTCCCGTCCGGGCCGGGCATAACGCTGTGCGGCATGCAGCGCACAAAGCGCACATTCTGGGTTCTGGCATTTTCATAATATTTTTCGTAGTCTTTTCCATGAGCCCGGATATCGTTGAAAAAAATGGTGGAGTCCACCTTTCTCCCTGAGACATGTTCTCTGGAGATAACCGCCTGTTTCATGGCATACATACAGCAGATACTGGAGCACAGACCGTTGTTGACTCTGTTGCCGGTTCTGGAACCCACACACTGCAGCCAGGCCACCTTGCGCGGTTCGGCATTGTCAGAGGGACGTCTGAGCACGCCTTTATTCGGTCCGGAAGAGGACAGGAGACGTTCATATTCAAGACCGGTGACAACGTCAGGAAAAACCCTGTAGCCATAGTTTTCAAACACGACCGGGCTGAACTGGCTCAGACCGGGAGCAAGGATCATGGAGCCGACATTCAGGGTGAGGCTTTTTTGCTGGTCGTTGAAATCAATGGCTCCGGTCGGACAGACTTTTTCGCAAGCTCCGCATATCCCCCGGGTCAGACGCAGGCAGCTTTGCTCATCGATTACATATTTTGAAGGTACTGACTGCTGATAAAGGATATAGGCCGCTTTTCTGGAGTTCAGCCCCATATTGAAGTTGTCCGGCACGGATCTGATGCAGGCTTCGGTGCACTGATTACAGGCAATGCATTTACTGGTATCGATATAACCGGGGCGCTTTCTGATGTGCACAGACATTTCGCCCTCATGCCCTTCAACGTCAACCACCTCGCTCTGGGTATGGATTTTTATGTTCAGATGCCTGGAACATTCAATAAGCAAGGTGCACAGGATGCAAGGGGCGCAGTCGTTGGTGGGAAAGATATTGTCCAGTTGGGCCATTAGCCCGCCCAGGCCGGACTTTTTCTCCACCAGGTGAACATAATATCCTGCATTGGCCAGTTCCAGAGCTGAATAAATCCCGACAATCCCTCCACCGATAACGGCCACGCAGCCAGTCTTATTATACATTGCCAGTCCTTGAGCGTCTGCAGTTTATACACCGGACGTTGCAGGTACGACATTCTAAAGCCGATTATTATTCACAAATCAAGCCTGTTCATACATGCCGTTCAGAAGTTCAGTCCTGTTCTCCCGGCACTGGTTTTTTTTCTCCATTGACTTCTGCATGACCCTGGTCAAAGCATTAACCATGTTTGAGCCGGGAATCTTCGGGTTCTGGCGAAGATATGCTCCTGCGTGCCTATCTTCCAGTTCCTTAAGTTCTCTTGCCAGGCTTTGATAGACAGGATCCTGACTTTCGCTCATACCGCTCATCTTTGCACTGTACTTGAAATGACCGATTTGACCCTTCAACTCCCTGATCCTGTTTCTGTCCTTTTCCAGTTGAAAGTCACCTGGAGCCTGCTGCTGTTTGTAGTTTTCAAGGACGCTGCGTTCGGCATGGTTCAGGATGTCCATGCCCAGCTGGGTCCTGGTAAGCACAGTGGTCCAGCCTTCTTTAGCACCGATTCCTCCAAAAGAAAGGTCCGCGAATTCAGCAGTATAGTCATCGCAGTAGCGGCAGGCCGGTCTCATGATGAAGTCCAGTTCATCCAGGGGCAGAGTGTGGATAGATCCGTTATTCAGGTAAACGTACATACTGCCCTTGATGTTGATCTTTTTGACCTCGCCCCACTTAAAGTCTCCGATTTTCTCCAGGCGTTTTCTGGAATAGTCATCAAAGGCAAAATTGCCGGAACAGAAAAGGCCGAGCAGACAATATATTGCATCAGACGGCACCACCCCAAGAGCCTGCATTTTCCTGAGAGTGACAATCTGACATGGAGTGCCTACAAAAGCTACTTTCCTGGCCCCGATTTTTTTAACCGCGCTAAGGGCCTGCACTGACGGTGAATAGGTCGAATAATGCTCACTGTACAGGACCATTCCAGGTGAGGTATCGTAAAATGATCCGCATGCGGACAGAATGTCTTCCCTGGATGTGGCCAGATAAGGTTCCCTGTTGAACAGGCCCACATGCTTGGACACGATGGCCCCGTCAATACGTCCGGTGTCCATCAGGCGCAGAAGAATTCCTGTTACCGCTCCTCCGTCAGTGGCTCTTTCGCGGATCTCGTCATCCGCCGCACGGACAATGCTCGTGGAGATGATTCTGCCCAATGGTTCGCTCCATCCGGATTGCTTCTTTATTTCATCATCCAGTTCATCGATTTCCGGGCAGAGCATAGAACATATACCACACTCGATACACTTGGTCTTGTCCTTGTACCTGGGATAGCCTTCTTCTCCAAGTTCAAGGGCTCCATAGTTGATGGACGTACAAAAGGTTACGCAGCCGCCGCACCTGTGACATAGACTGCGCACTTCCTGAATCAGATCTTCAAATGATCTCATGACTTTGCTCCTTGTTTAAGGGTTTATTATTATTTGTGCAGAGTTTTATGCATCGTTATAAAAAAACAGTTTATGTTTTCGGGTTCATGAAAACGCTTGATCTTTTTTTAGAACAAGATTTATGCCCGCAGAAAAAAACTAAAATATAATAAATGTTTATGCTGCAGCTTTTTAGCAGAGAACTTAAGAACTGTTTTATAAAAAGATGTTTTTTCTTGTTCAGCAAGACAGGATCATGATTTTTTAAGTTGGAGAAATGGGGCAGAAGTTTGAGTAGATGAGGCTAAACTATTAGAGGCCGTACTTTTTGATCATCGCGTAGAGTCTGGCTCTGGAAATGCCTGCAATGGCGCATGATTTGGGAATATTTCTATCCGTAAAACGCAGCAGATCAAGCAGATAATTCTTCTCAATCTCTTCAAGAGATTGCAGCCGGTAGGCTTTAAGTTCGGGCAGCCTGAGCTCGTCCCGCTCGATCTGGTCAGTAGAGTGAAAAGTGGGATTGATCTTTTGAGCATCTTCTTTTCGTCTGGCCCAATGCACCCTGAGGGCTCTGGGCAGATGTTCAGGATAGAGCACAGGATCGTTTCCGCACATTATTACAGCGTGTTCCAGGGTGCTTATCAGCTCGCGCACGTTGCCCGGCCAACTATATTCAGCAAAAATATCCAAAGCCTCGGCTGAAATTTCTTTGTGCTTAAGGGAATGCTTTCTGCGGATTGTGTTTAAAAAGTGATGCGCGAGCTCTATTATATCTTCCTGTCTTCCTCTTAACGGAGGCAGTTCAAGGAACACGGTGCGCAGACGAAAGAGAAGATCGCGGCGAAATAGTCCATGTTCGGCAATCAAATCCAGGTTCTTATTGGTGGCTGAAATCAGCCTGAAGCTGCTGAATACTTCCGTAGTTCCGCCGACAGGCCTGAAGCAGCGTTCCTGCAGCGCCCGAAGAAATGTCTTCTGAACACTTAAAAGGAGCTCACCCACTTCATCCAGGAAAAGTGTTCCTGAGTGAGCCAGCCTGAAAATACCGGGATATTTTTTTTCAGCCGTGGTGAAGGCTCCTTTTTCGTGGCCGAAGAGAATGCTCTCCACAAGGGATTCCGGGAGGGAAGCGCAGTCCACCGGGATGAAAGGCATATCCTTGCGCGTACTGTTGAAATGCACGGCTCTGGCGAACAATTCCTTGCCAGTGCCCGTTTCGCCGTAGATGAGGAGGTTTGAGTCATTCCTTGCGCAGGCAGCCGCGGTCTCCAGACAGGAGCAAATGGCTGGAGAAGATCCGAGAATTCCACAGCGGGTCAGGATCGGGTGCTTAGCGAATTTTTTCTTTACAGCCGATTGTATGGCGCGAAGTAAAGAAGTTTTCAGCCTGCTCACATCCACAGGCTTGTGGAAATAATCCCAGGCACCCCAGGTTATGGCCTTTTCAGCCAGATCCGGGTTATGCTCGGACAAAACCAGGACGATCTCCGCCCGCTCAGATAGGCGCGTGAATTCTTTCAGGTCCTGCCCGACTCTGTCAGGGCTTGGAGGATCGAGGACCAGCACCTCGCACTCCTCTGAAGCAGAAGCCAAAGCCCTGTCAGTGACTATTGTACGAACCTGGTGCCCTTCACTGTTTGCAATCCGGATCATCAGCCGACAGAAGGATGAATCCCCTGAAAAAACAAGTATTCTGCCCACAAGCGCCTTCCTTGACTAAAGGGGCAAAAAAGATCAGATTCTGAACAGAAAAACATGTATGAAATTCACTTTTTAGTTCTGCCTGCAAAAACACTTTTGCCGGATTCAGGGAGATCAATGAGGCTTCAAGGCTAGAAACAAAATAGGATTCAGTAGAATTAATCGGAATGAACCTTCACATTTTTACATACATATTTTTTATTTAACTAACGGTAGTTAACAATCTTGTCAAACAAGATTTAAATAATATATCCGCACAATAATCTTGCCCGGCAAGAATAAGCGGCTGAGTGTGGTGAGGTTAATCTGACAACGGAGATAATTTTTCCGGTTAATAATCCGTATGATTCCTTCTGGTAAACTTTAGCCTGAGAACTTAATCTTTTCGTGCAAATTCAACGCAACTTGCCCCCAGACCGGCATATCCATATGGATTGCAGGTCAATACAATCACCTGCAGACCTTTGGACGCCGCCTGGTCAAGCATGCTCTGCAGGCTTCTGACCCTGTCCGGATCAGAATTCACAAACGCGTCGTCAAAGACCACAGGCAGACAGCCTCCATGATCAGCGGCAAGTATTTCAGCTATGGCCAGTCTGGAGGCAGCAGCCACCTGTTCCCGGGTACCTCCGCTCAGAGAGTCGAATGAGACGGTTTGCATGCCTGGGCGCACAAGCTCAAAGCCTTTGAAAGTATTATCTTCATAGTTGACAGCTGCCCGGGCATCCGGACCGAAGACGGCCCGCAGATAGGCGGTAATCTTATCTTCAAGCGGTTTCGTGAGCACATCCATCAGTTTTTTCTGCTCGTTCTGGAAAAGGTTGTGCAGAAGTTTCACAGCCTGAGCTTTTGTATTCACGTTTCGCAGCCTTTCCTGCGCTGTTTGCACTCGCGCCTTGGCGTTTTCAAGATCAGCCTGAGGATCGCTGCTCCCGCTGCTGGTCAACCTGGTTTGACTGGAAATCTTCTTTTCCCTGGCTGATTCAAGCTTGTTCTTCTGGATGTCCATTGCTCTTTGAATGCGCTCTTTTTCCTTTTTAAGAAAATCCGGACGCATCTGCTCCAGTTTATACTTGAACTCATTCAGTTCCTTTTCCAGACCGGATATAAAATCTCGGGCATTGAGCAACTTCTGCTGACGCAGGTCATCTTCTCCGCACTGAGCCAGCACCTCACTCAGCCTTGATTCCTGATCAGCAATTTTTCTGCTTATGGCCTCTGTTTCATTTTTGAGTGTTTCCACTTCCCGGGCCGCGTCATCAAAAGATGCCAGTATTGATTGTTTGGTTTCACGAACGTTGTTTAAAGCCTCTCGGACATCTTCCTCATTTCCGGTTTCAAGTTTAAAAAGCTCTTCCGCTTCTTCCCTGTTTTGAGGCGGAAACGCATTTTCAATGTCTTTCCTGCGGCGGTTAAGATCTTCCTCAATGCCTGTCATTTTATTCAGGGCTGCGTTCAGCCTTTTGTTCAGCGTACCATCGTCAAAAGCTTCCATTTGCTTTTGCAGGCTGTCGATATTTTGCCGCAGTGCCTTTCGCTTATCAACGGCGTTCTTTGCTTCCGCGGTCGAACTGAGTCCGTGCTTTACCAGGAGTTCATTCAGCTTATCCTGAAGGTCCCGCAATCTGTTCCGGCACTCAATAAGGCTCGTGCCGCCACCCGGCTGCACGCGCAGCAGAACATAGCTGCCGATTTTGACTTCCAGAGAATCCGTGGCTGTTCTGGTAGTGTTTGCGGGGGCTGCTTCACCGTCGATGATTACCTGCTGTTCAGCTTGAACAACGGTGATTTCCGCGGCCATTGATTCTAGAACCGCTTTTGTGGTGTTCAGGGAAGCTTCGGTATTGTTTATGCTTTTCAAATCAGCATCAGTAATGGCGGGCAGCCTGGCAATCTCCTGCTCCAGATGCCTGATTTCAAAATCATGCTTATCTTTTTTTGCCGCTGATTCCTTAAGTTTTTCCAGCTCATCCTTGTGGCGGAAATATTCAGCCCATGTCCGGGTCAGTTCAAGCCTGCTGCGCAATCCTTCAGCTGACTGTATGGCTTTATTTTCATCCTTTTCAGCATTTATGTACTTTTGTTTCATTTTACGCAGATGATCCTGCGCGGCGGCCAGCTTGTTTTTGCCCGGTTCCAGTTCAAGGGATAGATTTTTAATATTTATACGGAAGAACTCAATGGATTTTTCTGTTTCTTCCAATCCTTTCAACAGATTTTTTTCGTTTTGCAGCTTTTCAGTATGCCCCTGGATGCTTGCTTCAACTTTTTGAGCCTCTTCTAGTTGTTTTACGTTTGCATCCAGTTCATCTTTGAGTGTTTTCAGACTCCGGCCGCATTCTAGAATATCATTTTCTGCAGCCTGGTAATCCCTGGCGGCCTGGATCAATTCATTGAATTTCTCAGTGGCCAGGATCAGGTTCTTTTCAGCCTCTGCATATTCTTTTCCGGCGTTATCCAGTTCTGAACCGGACTTGGGTTTTTCATTTTTGGTAAAGATCACTTCAAACCTGTTTTTAAAATCACCAGCCAGTTCCGTATCCAGCTGCGACTGCACAACAGCTGCTCCACCGATATTCTGCAGATTGTGCAGGATGCGCTCTCTCTCCCGGTTAACCTCTTCTGCCGGATTCTCTCCGCTTCTGCCCTGCCAGACCCACAGGTGAGCCCAGGTTCGGGATAGTTCGCTGGCCACTCCCCTGCCGCCGCACTGTGCCAGGTTTCCGAGCAGACAGGACAGCCGTGCCTCAGCCTCTTCTCCATACCAGGACTGCCCGCCGCTTTCAGAAAGATGAATTGAGCCGGACTGTCCGCTGAATACCTTTGTCAGACGGTATTCCCTGCCTCCTGTTTCAAAGTTGACCGTAATTTCGGGATTGCCCGCATATTTATTGGATAACATTCCCTCACGGGTCTCACCGGTTATCCTGGCTTTTAAAAAAAGACAGCGGTGCACGGCTTCGACAAAAGTGCTTTTGCCGGATTCATTGGGGCCTTGAAACAGAATCCGCTCAGATTCGAAATCAACCACTGTTTCTTTATGTACCCGGTAATTTCGAACTATGGCCGATTTTAATTTCATAACACACCTCTTTTGCTTACGGCTCCATGCAGCTCCCGCAGCGCTGCAGCAGCTATACTCGCTGACTCTTCTTCTGAATGCAGCATGTTAACCAGCTTCCGGGCGACCATGGACAAAACAGGGTCTTCAGCCCTTTGGGTCAGCCTGTCTATCTCCTCTTCAGTAGGCGCGATCATTGTCTGATTGTCCAGTTTGAGCCTGAGCAGCCTTGCTTCCAAGGTTTCCAGGATTTCTTCCAGGCGGCTGCAGGCCTCAATGCCCAGAGATCCGCTTAAGGAAAGACGCAATAAATCCTGATTGGTCCGCGACTCGACAATTTGATGCACCTGGTCCTGGAAATAAGCCAGATCGTCGTCTCCGGAAAAATCATGACTCAAAGTGGACCAGCGCAATCCGCCTGTCGCAGCCTGTTCAACCACAGGTTCTCCTTCCCTTCGCGCTTCAACTATGAGCACATGGCCGGGCTTATGTTCTTCGCTCCTGGGAAAACTATCATGCTCCGGGGTCCCTGAATACCAGGCCTTTGCTTCGACCTGCATGCATCCGTGCCAGTCGCCAAGGGCAATGTAATCAATTTCAGCCAGGGGCAGATTTTCCAGGCTTATCCGGTTGGAATCCGCATGATCTTCTTCGTCGGCACCCGATTCACCAGTAAAGCCGTGTACGCTGCCGTGAGCCAGAACAATTCTGGGCTTGTCCCGGAAGGTTTGAAATACACGTTCATCCCGCAGCCATGCAGTGCAGTCCAGGGATTCATGCCGCCTGAGCAAAGGACAGGGAAGGATGACCGCTTCTTCGATTTCGAAAGGTTCCGGCTTAAGAAGGATGAACAGATTAGGAGCAAGTTGAGATTTTTCGCGTATGAAAAAATCCTGGTTCCAGACGCTGCCGGGTCCTCCATGGTCATGATTGCCCGGAATCGCGATGACCGGCACCCGAATTTCACCGATCGCGCTGCAGGCAGCTGAGACTGTGGGCTTATCAGCCGTATTGGAGTCAAAAAGGTCGCCTGCTACCAGCACAAAAGACGCGTTGCTCTCTTCGACAGCCAGGGCGACGCGTTTGACCGCCTCAACCCTTTGATTCTGGACGATGAAGCGTTTGCGGTCATCGCTGATCCTCGCAAAGGGCTTTCCGATCTGCCAGTCCGCGGTATGGATGAATTTTACAGACATAATTTCTCTCCGGGTTTTAAACGGAAGGGTTAAAATTGAAGTTAAAGGGCAATGGGACCGGAAAGGTCGCGCCGGATCTCCTGCAGATATTTCAACAAGAATTACAGCTGACTGTCAAAATAATTTTTTGCTTATCCGGGTTGA